>NZ_JAYXUH010000017.1:0-93861 GCF_036040035.1 Photobacterium sp. S4TG1 | reverse complement strand
AAAGGCCATCCGCAAGGATGGCCTTTTTTCGTTTATAACGAAAAAAGTAATGACAGATATTCAGTTTGATATATCGTTTCCTGCGTTTCCTACGTTTCCTGCGTTTCCTGCGTTTCCTGCTTTATTTTTATGAAAAAAAACCGCCTTACGGCGGTTATATGTTTGAATGATTATTAGCTTTTCATCATTAGTTGATAGCCAATATAACAAGCAAACAAACTGACTGTTACGTTAAGTACGATGTTTAAGCCAGCCTTAATAAACTCACCTTGCTGCATCATTACAATGTTATCCATTGAAAAGGTTGAGAAGGTCGTTAATGCTCCAAGAAAGCCTAAGCCAATCATTGGGCGCCATGGTGCTGCCTCAATCATTCCTTGATTTAATCCCGACATTAATAGTCCCATAATTAGCGAACCAATAATATTGACGGTTAATGTTCCGTATGGGAAGCCACGGCCAAATAAAATAACGCAAAGCTCCGAAATTAAGTATCGTGAGCAGGCGCCGAATGCACCACCAATTGCGATGAATCCTAGTAATATATATTGGCTCATTGGTATCTCGTTTCAGTTAAAAGTGATAATTAAAAACCGTCATAATAATCGCTTGTTGAGTTAGTTAATACTCTCGATAACTGCAATCATTGATTTAAGCGTAAATTAAAATGTCGGCACATAGTTGGTTGTATAGCTACATTTATAGCATCATAATCATAACTAAGAAATTAACTACTGGGCGTTGGCTCATGGAGATAGGCTATGTCGCTATATCAAACAATATTACTTGCTGTTAATCCTGAAGATAAATTTGCTCATAAATTAATGGTAAAGGCTGGAATTATTGCAGACCAAAATAATGCTGAATTGCATATTGCTTATGTTGAGCCTGGTATTGGTAATGTGAGTTTTATTGATGTTGAGATTGAACTGCAAGAAGAGCACGATGCAATTGCTAAACAGCGGATGTCACAATTATCAGAGTTAGCGGCAGCTTCATCTTACCCTGTTTCGGGATTACATATTGCTAATGGTGATATTACTAAGCATATCGAAGAATTAGCTGAAAAAGTTGAAGCTAAGTTGGTTATTACGGGTTATCACAAATCTACTATTCATCTTTTTGGTGATGTAAGTGAAACATTAGCTCAGCACCTTAAGTGCGATGTACTTATCTCACAATAAACATTGTAGTGATTACCATGAAATTAAAGCCGTGGAAATTGCACGGCTTTTTGCTATCTGTCACTATGTGTTATATTTATTGTTAATAAACTGTTGCGATCACAACCAAAGTACTTATACTAATTCACTTACTTGTCGGAGTGCCATATGGCTGAGACCGCATTGCGGGATCCGTTGAACCTGATCAGGCTAATACCTGCGAAGGGAACAAGAGGTTATCTTTACTACATATCCTTATTGAGGATCACTGTACGTATTTGATGATGCATAATTGTATGCATCGCTCTTGTTTACGCCCATCTGATAAGCACTTTTCCCTATAATATTAAAGGAAATTGCTGTGTCGAATCGCAAGCAAGCGAGATTGGAAGCGAAACAATTTATCGAGTCATTAACGGCTCAACCCTATCCTAATTCACGAAAAGTCTATGTTACTGGTAGTCGTGCTGATATTTCAGTACCGATGCGAGAAATCGCTTTAGCTGATAGCCTTATTAGTGGTCCTAAACAACACCCTATTTTTGAACCGAACCAACCTATTTGTGTTTATGATACTTCTGGATTTTATACCGATCCTGACCATTCCATAGATATTTATCGTGGTTTGCCTCCTGTGCGCCAAGCGTGGATCATTGAGCGTAATGATACTGAATTATTATCTGAATTAAGTTCTGACTACGCTAATGAACGCTTACATGATCAGAGTTTGGATTCATTGCGTTTTAATCAGCGCGCTCCAACTCGACGTGCTAATAACGGTAAGTGTGTAACTCAACTGCATTACGCCCGCCAAGGTATTGTTACGCCTGAAATGGAATATATTGCGATTCGCGAAAATATGGGGCGAGCGCACTATGATGATGAAGCGCTAAATCAACAACACCCCGGCGTTAATTTTGGTGCTAATCTCCCTTTACAAATCACGCCTGAATTTGTGCGTCAAGAGGTTGCGGCTGGGCGTGCGATTATTCCTGCAAATATCAATCACCCAGAAGTTGAACCAATGATTATTGGGCGTAATTTTTTAGTAAAGGTTAATGCCAATATTGGTAATTCAGCCGTGAGCTCATCCATTGAAGAAGAAGTTGAGAAATTAGTATGGTCGACTCGGTGGGGCGGCGATACGGTGATGGATTTATCAACGGGACGTAATATTCATGAAACACGAGAATGGATCATTCGTAATAGTCCGGTACCCATTGGAACCGTGCCGATGTATCAAGCCTTAGAAAAAGTAAAGGGCGTTGCGGAAAATCTAAATTGGAATGTTTTTCGAGATACGTTATTAGAGCAAGCTGAGCAAGGTGTCGATTACTTTACGATTCATGCTGGCGTTTTATTACGGTATGTACCTATGACGGCTAAACGGGTGACAGGGATTGTTTCTCGTGGCGGCTCAATTATGGCCAAGTGGTGTTTGGCGCATCATCAAGAAAGTTTTTTGTATGAAAATTTCCGCAGTATTTGTGATATTTGTGCCCAGTATGATATCTCGCTCTCATTGGGGGACGGTTTACGTCCTGGCTCTATTGCTGATGCCAATGATGAAGCGCAGTTTAGTGAATTACGTACGCTAGGAGAGCTAACAAAAATTGCGTGGGAATATGATGTTCAGGTGATGATTGAAGGGCCCGGTCATGTGCCGATGCATATGATTAAGGCTAATATGGATGAGCAACTTAAACATTGTCATGAAGCGCCATTTTATACACTTGGACCTCTGACAACAGATATTGCGCCGGGTTATGATCATATTACTTCTGGTATTGGAGCGGCCATGATTGGTTGGTATGGCTGTGCAATGCTGTGTTACGTGACACCAAAAGAGCATTTAGGATTACCCAATAAAGATGATGTAAAAGTTGGTTTGATCACGTACAAGCTGTGTGCGCATGCGGCAGACTTAGCCAAAGGCCACCCTGGAGCACAAGTTCGTGATAATGCATTATCAAAAGCACGGTTTGAGTTTCGTTGGGAAGATCAATTTAATCTAGGCCTTGACCCACAAACTGCTCGAGATTATCACGATCAAACCTTACCGCAAGAATCTGGCAAAGTGGCTCACTTTTGTTCAATGTGTGGCCCTAAATTTTGCTCAATGAAAATCTCTCAAGAAGTTCGAGATTACGCAAAAACGCTATCACCTATAGATATTACGTTGAGTAATAACCCTCGTGTAGGTATGGAACAAAAAGCGGCAGAATTTCGAGCTCGTGGCAGTAAGTTGTATCACCCTGCTAAAGAGGATTAACCAATGAACACGTTATCGCTTCCCCCTCATCTAATGCCATTATTAATGCACATCGAACCGCTGTTAGTACCTGCTGAGTTATACCAACTAGGCGATACAGTGACAGTAACTGTGCATAGCAACGAACCATTAATTGGTATCAAAACTATGACTAAGGCATGCTCATTAGCGTTTAATTTTGTTGCTGCAGATGAAGATTGTGCCCCTCCAACGTATCAAATTTGGGATCAGTGGCTCGCCCCTTTTACTGAATTAGCTCAGTTGCAACAAAAAGTCGCTGCAGATCCTAGCTTAGTGGTCTGCGGATTTCCCGTGAATGATGGTTGTATGGATATTTGGCATCATCAAGGGCAGGCTCGAGCAGTATATTGTCGTTATAGTGGTGCCAGTGAGGCACAACGGGCAATGTTATTGGTGGCACTTGCGCTTGATTATCCATTGGAAGATGCAGTGGTATTGGCGCGTGCTTATGCGCGAAGTTATCACGAACACCGTTATGATAATCAGCAAGCTCAAAGCGAACTGGTTTGGCCGACAGATGCCAAAGTATTTCCTCGTGCTTTAACGGTACATCATCCTCAAATAAAACAACTTGGATGGTTAATTGATGGTCAAGAGGTGGCTCCATTTGCGGCTTTAGGGTTGAGTAAGCTTGGATTATATCCTGTGCTAGAGAGTGCTGATTGGGTTGAGCGGGTATTACAGGTCGGTGTGAAAACTACCCAATTACGGATTAAAAACTCCCAAGTATCCGATCTGGAACACCAAATCCAACAAGCCATTGTTGCTGGTGAGTTAGCTCAAGCTCAGGTGTTCATTAATGATTATTGGCTGCTGGCAATTAAGCATCATGCTTATGGTGTTCATCTTGGTCAGGAGGATCTTGATGGCGCTGATTTAGTTGCGATTCAGCAAGCGGGATTGCGACTTGGCATTTCTACCCATGGTTATTATGAAATCTTACGTGCGCTTGAATATCAGCCCAGTTATATCGCTTTGGGGCATATTTTTGCGACATCAACTAAAGATATGCCGTCATTACCTCAAGGTGTGGCTCGATTAGCGCTTTATCAAAAATTGATTGGTGCTCGAGTACCAACCGTCGCGATTGGTGGCATTACCATTGAACGTGTAGCAAAAGTGTGGCGTACCGGGGTTTCTGGCGTGGCTGTTGTGAGTGCGATAACTCAAGCGGCCGATCCTGCACTTGCGATCGCTGAATTGCATAAGATATTGGTGCCCAACGCAGAAGATGTGGCTGTAGGAGGGCGGAATGATAAACACTGCGCTCTCTGACGCTGAATTTATGCGTTATAGTCGCCAGTTGATGGTGGCTGATATTGCCGAATTAGGGCAACAACAACTGAAAAAAGCTCAGGTGTTAATTGTTGGCGGTGGTGGTTTAGGCTCTGCTGTTGGGCTTTATTTAGCAGCGGCTGGTGTGGGTACGATTGTCATTGCTGATGGTGACGTAGTTGACGTGTCAAATTTACAGCGCCAAGTTTTGTATCGTGAAGCAGATGTTGGATGTAATAAAGCGCAGGCTGCCTGTGCTCAAATGCGGGCGTTAAATCCACTTAATCGTTACCGCGCGGTCACAACGAGATTAGCTGGTTTGCAGTTAGCGTTGGAAGTTGATCAAGCGGATATTGTGGTTGATTGCAGTGATAATTTTTCGACTCGCTATGCGATTAATGATGTCTGTTTTACTGCGAGAAAGCGCTTAGTTTCAGGGGCTGCGATAGGCTGGCAAGGACAGTTAATGACGTTTGACTTTAGGGCTGGAATTGGACCTTGTTATCAATGTTTATTGCCTCAAGCTGTACCAAATACGGACAAAGTGCGTAATTGTCGTAGTGGTGGCATTGTGGGGCCTGTAGTCGGAATTATTGGCACCATGCAGGCGCTTGCAGTCATAAAAGCGATTGTTGAGACGGAGACAGTTAATGTAAATCACCTTTCTCAATTTGATGGATTACAAGGTCAGTGGCATCAATTTGGAATCAATATTGATCAACAGTGTCCCGTTTGTGGTGATCACCACCTTGTTAATGGAGATACTGTTTCATGACAATGATAACCGTCTGGTTAAATAATCAAGCTGTGGAATGTCATTCACAACAATGTCTAACCGAGTTAGTTGAGCAATTAATCCTGCCAACGGTGGGCGCTGCAATTGCGATAAATCAAGCCATTATTACGCGTAGTGAATGGTCAACAACAGTGTTGAACCATAACGATCAGATAACGCTCTTTCAAGTTATAGCTGGAGGCTAACATGCTCACTATTGCCGATAAAACATTTGGTTCGCGGTTGTTTACTGGAACTGGAAAATATTCTCATCGTGATGTAATGACCGCATCGTTATTCGCCTCGGAATCACAATTGGTCACTATGGCTCTGAAACGGGTCGATTTAACCCATCAAGCGGATGATATTTTAGCGCCTTTAATGGCTGCTGGAGTCAATCTTTTACCCAATACCTCGGGGGCTAAAAATGCTAAAGAAGCCATATTTGCTGCGCAATTAGCCCGTGAAGCGTTAGGTACTAACTGGCTTAAATTAGAGATACACCCTGATCCCAAATACTTAATGCCCGATCCGATTGAAACCTTGTTAGCTGCAGAAGCGTTGGTGAAACAAGGTTTTGTGGTATTGCCTTATTGTCATGCTGATCCGGTGTTATGTAAGCGCTTAGAAGATGTTGGTTGTGCAGCGGTGATGCCATTAGGGGCACCGATAGGTTCAAATAAAGGCTTAGTATCACGTGATTTTTTGCAAATTATTATCGATCAAGCGCAGGTGCCGGTGATTATAGATGCAGGAATTGGTGCTCCCTCTGATGCTGCGGCGGCAATGGAAATGGGAGCAGATGCTGTCTTAGTTAACACCGCTATTGCGACTGCTGTTGATCCGGTTGCGATAGGGGAAGCATTTAAATGGGCGGTTATTAGTGGTCGTATGGCTTATAAAGCGGGATTAGCCGGTAAAGTGAGCCATGCTGTTGCATCCAGTCCATTAACGGCTTTTCTCGATAGTGAATGCTAAGGAGCGAGAATGAGTTTTGTTGATGTATGGCGGCAATTGGACTGGGATGATATTCGATTATCGATTTATGCTAAAACGGCTGCTGATGTTGAACGTGCACTGGCTAAACCGGAGTGTGATCTTAACGATTTTAAAGCGTTAATCTCACCCGCCGCGGAGCCTTATTTAGAATTAATGGCACAACAAGCAGCGTTATTAACTCGGCAGCGGTTTGGTTATGCGATACATTTTTATGTGCCATTATATCTCTCTAATTTGTGTGCTAATGCGTGTACTTATTGTGGTTTTTCAATGGAAAATAGAATTAAGCGACGCACATTAACTACCGCTGATATTGAGCGAGAATGTAACGCGATCAAAGCACTTCAGTTTGATAGTGTGTTGTTGGTAACCGGTGAGCATCAAACTAAAGTTGGGATGGACTATTTCAGGTATACATTGCCTCAAATTAAATCCCACTTTAATCATATTGCAATGGAAGTTCAGCCGCTTGAACAGCAGCAATATCGAGAGCTAAAAAGTTTAGGTTTAGATGCGGTGATGGTGTATCAAGAAACTTATCATGCTCGAACTTATGCCAAACACCACTTACGCGGAAATAAAACCAACTTTGATTATCGACTTGAAACACCGGATCGATTGGCACAAGCAGGTATTGATAAAATAGGGATTGGAGCGCTATTAGGAATGGACGATTGGCGCACGGACAGTTTTTTTGTTGCGAGCCATTTGGCCTACCTTGAGCGCCAGTATTGGCAAAGTCGTTATTCGATTTCATTTCCACGTTTGCGACCCTGTACTGGCGGTATTGAGCCTAAATCAATAATGACTGATCGCCAGTTAGTGCAATTGATCTGTGCTTATCGGTTATTTAATCATGACGTTGAGTTATCGTTATCCACTCGTGAATCAGCCTATTTTCGCGATAATGTATTACCACTAGGGGTAACTAGCCTATCAGCGGGTTCAAAAACCCAGCCGGGTGGTTATGCTGATGACACGCCAGAGTTAGAGCAATTTGCAATCAGTGATGATCGCAGTGTGGCAGAGGTTGCTATAGCGGTGAAGCGGCGAGGATTTGAGGTGGTGTGGAAAGACTGGGACGCGGTTTACTCGGGGTAACCACATTTGAAGGTCACAATAAGCCAGTGCAAAAGGTGATGCACTGGCTTTTTTATTATTAATGCGACGTTATTATTAGCGTTGTAATGGTGATGTTGCTTGAGTTAACCATGCTAAATCATCGCCGTCTAAGGCTGGACTAATAACCTCAAACACGGTGTGGTGGTAATGGTTAAGCCACGCGAGTTCGATATCTGTTAATAAGCTTAAATCAATTAAACGCTTATCAATCGGGGCGCGAGTTAGCGATTCAAATCCCATTACCGACATATCACCTTGGGTTGCCACTTCTACTACCGCTTCAAGGTTTTCAATACGAATACCAAATGCATCTGCGCGGTAATATCCAGGTTCATTAGACAATACCATACCTGGCAATAATGCCGTTGGATTATAGGCTTTGGCAATCCGTTGAGGCCCTTCATGTACACTTAGAAAGTGGCCGACACCGTGGCCTGTACCGTGATCATAATCAAACCCATACGCCCATAAATGTTGACGAGCTAACGCATCAAGTTGGCTACCTGTGGTGCCTTTTGGAAAGCGCGCTGATGCTAATGCAATATGACCTTTTAAGACTAAAGTAAAGGCTTGCTTCACCTCATCACCCGGCTGACCAATTGCTATAGTACGGGTAATATCGGTAGTACCGTCGGGGTATTGACCGCCTGAATCGACTAAGTACACGGTATCCATTTGTAGTTTACTTGGCTGCGGTTGATTAAGGTGATTGTAGTGGCACATTGCCGCATTGCCTGCTGCGGCTGAAATGGTATCAAAGCTCACATCACTGCAACTTGGATCTAACTGACGGAATTGCCACAGTTGATCTGATAATTGGGCTTCATCAAGTAAATGTCCTGCTGCTACTTGGGCATCAACCCAGGCTAGGAATTTACTGATCGCGACGCCATCACGAATATGACACGCTTTCATGCCCGCCATCTCGGTAGCATTTTTAGTCGATTTTGGCAGTAAGGTTGGGTTTGCTGCTTCAATTAATAGAGCTCCTGCCTCTGTTAATTGTTGCGCTGCCCATGCGTTACTATTTGTTGAATCAAACAGTACTCGTTTACCTGCAAGAGCGGCTAGCCCAGTTGCTAGTTGCTCAGGTTTACAGATGGTCACGCCAGCACCTACATGGGCGGCAAAGCCTTCTGGTAAGCGGTGATGGTCGATATAAAAATCAACTGAAGCATCGCTGTGAATAATTGCAGCTGAAAGTAATACCGGTAGGCAATGGACATCATCACCACGAATATTGAGTAGCCAGGCGATACTATCAAGTTGACTTAAGAAGGCAGCATTAGCTTTTTGTGTTGTTAGTAAAGTCGCAATTTGTTGGCGCTTATCTGTACTTTCTTGGCCAACAAATTCAAGTCCCATTAATTGAGCGTCAGACAATACAGGCGCGGGGCGATCTAACCACAGTTGATCTATGGGGTTTTCATCAACACAGACTAAGGCTAATTCACCATCAATAGTGGTGGTGGCATTTTTAAGCCATGCTGCACTATGAAGGCGAGCATCAATCGCCACTTTACTGCCAGCGGCTAAATTCTCTAATGCCCATTGTACTGGTGGTTGCTCAATAAGATGGCAGTATTGAAATACTTCCGCTGGTACTTGTTTACGTACTTGCACTACATATCGACCATCAACAAAAACAGCAGCATCATCACGAGTAATAATGGCCGCGCCAGCAGAGCCTGTAAATCCGGTTAGCCAGTGTAGACGTTCATTATGATCTGGAATGTATTCGCCAAGAAATTCATCTTCGTGAGGGATTAATAAGGCATCTAACTGATTTTCAGCGAGCCAGTGGCGAATTTGTTCAACACGTTGCGAAATTGCTGCTTGCATGTTTTCGTCCTTTAATTAAAGCATCATCTGGGCGATGACATAAACGGTGCACTTACATAACATCAGCAAATATTGAGCTGAGTGAGTAAGTTAATGTGGTTACGTTAGCGTGTTTGGCGGTTAGCTTCAATTAGCGAATCGGTAATTGATTGGCATTTATTATATTTTCGAAGTGATGGGGTTATTTAGGCGAGTATAGAGTGAATTGCAATCATTGCTGATATTCCCAAAAGGAAAAGTGCGATTGAATATATACCATTTCTATTCATATCTCTAAAGCCGTAAACTTGGCGCGATCATCTTTTAGGAACGTCATATGACTGCGTTAACATCTCCTTCTACAGACACCAAATTAATCACTCTAATGGTGGTTTTGGTGCTATTTAGCCCGTTGGCTATTGATATTTATTTACCTGCTTTCCCCGCTATTGCCGATAGTTTTGGGGTTAATGCTGTGCGTGTACAAGATACCGTGACATGGTTTATGTTCAGTCTTGGTTTGGGGCAATTATTGGCAGGACCATTAGCGGATCGTTTTGGACGTCGCCCGATTGCGTTAGCTGGTATTGTTATTTATGGCTTTAGTGCCTTAATGGCGTATTTAGCCACTAATTTAGACATGCTTTTAACGGCGCGTTTATTACAAGGTTTTGGTGCTTGTGCGACTTCTGTTGCGGCATTCTCTGCCGTGCGTGATAGTTTTGGTGCTGAAAAAAGTGGTCGTATGATCAGTTACTTAAATGGTGCAATCTGTTTTATTCCCGCTTTAGCACCGTTATTAGGAACTTGGTTAACTCATGAGTTTGGTTGGCGTTCAAACTTTAGTTTTATGGCTGGCTTTGCACTCGTTGCTGGGCTGTTTATTATGACGATGTTTAAAGAAACCCGTCCTACAAACACCCATGTGAGTGGTTCAACATTAAGTCTGAGTCGTTATTGGTCGGTATTACGTGAACCTACTTTTTTATACCATGCGAGTCTGTGCATGTTATCAATGGCGGTTATTTTAGCGTATGTGACGTCGGCTCCGGTATGGTTAATGAGTCACCTTGGTGCTGACATGAACCAATTTACGCTGTGGTTTGGCATTAACGCGGCATTAAATATTACAGCATGCATGGTTGCACCTAAATTTATGGATCGTTTTGGTACGCGAGCAACATTGCAAACTGGATTGATTATTTTAGCTGTGGCTGGTGGTCTAATGTTGGCTCTGAGTACAATCAATCAAGCATGGGCATTTATGGTGCCTATTTTTATCTGCTCATTTGGGTTTGCCTTTGTCTTAGGCTCTGCGGCAGGTAAAGCATTAGCGCCTTTTGGTGATCGTGCTGGTACTGCTGCGGCATTGCTAGGCCTATTTCAGATGAGTGGTGCTGGCGTGATGGTAAGTTTGACTCAACGTCTAGATCTAGCTACGCCCATGTTGATGACCCTACAAATGTGGTTATTGATTCCTGGGTTATTAGTGCTGTGGTCAAAATGGGGTAAAAGCTGGCATCAAACGGTACTAACAACCGATAAGGTGTGAGTGATTGCTGCTAAGGGCAGTTGATAGTACGTTGTGATTAAGCCTGTCATTGTGACAGGCTTTATTTTTATGGGGCAAATGATGGTGAAGGGCACGTATGTGATTTGTTTAACGCGTTGAGAGGCAACAACAAACAGTGATAGTGCTATCAATAAAAGTCACTAAACTGGACATTTATCCAGTATCGACTTAGCCTTACAACAGAAATGGATGCGTGTTTTTGTAGAGTATTTGATATGACGGAATGGTTGAATGGTGGCATGATCTCCCTGTTGGCGGCAATTTCTGGCGCGACAGTGGCGAGTGTTATTACCACGCTATGGTTAAAGGGACGTTTTGAGCAAACAATGCAATTACATCAGCAACAAGCAGAGGCTGATAGTCGGTTATTGCAATTACGTGAGCAACAATTACAGCTGCAGTTAAATGAGCGCAATCAAGAACTCGAACAGATGGATGATGAGCGAGATCGCCTAACTCATGAAATTCGCCAACTGCATGGTAATTTATCGGCTGCGGTTGAAAAAATGCGTCATTTCGAAGCGCTTCAAAATGAAAAGCAGTACTTATCAGAGCAATTAGATAACTCGCGAATGATTAACGCAGGTCTTGAAGCTGATTTGCGTGAGCAAGATGCGCGTCATTTTGAAGAACAAAAATCGGCCGAAGAAAAAATTAAGTTACTAGAAAATGCTGAAGAAAGATTGCGAGTACAATTTGAAAGCCTTGCCAATAAATTGTTTGAACATAAAACCCGTAGTGTCGATGAGCAGAATAAAATCAGTCTTCAAAGTTTATTAATGCCGTTGAAAGAGCAATTAGAAGGTTTTAAAAAACAAGTTAACGATAATTTTACTCAAGAATCCCGCGAACGTCATACTCTGGTTCATCAAATCAATCACCTTAAACAACTCAATGAGCAAATGGCGCAGGAAGCGGTTAATCTGACTCAAGCTCTTAAAGGTGATAATAAAGCGCAAGGTAATTGGGGGGAAGTGGTGCTCGCGCGGGTGTTAACCGAATCAGGACTGCGTGAAGGGCATGAATATCAAACTCAAGTCAGCCTTGAAAATGAAGATGGCAAACGTTATCAGCCTGATGTAGTGGTGCATTTACCCCAGCAAAAAGATGTGGTGGTTGATGCTAAAATGTCATTAGTGGCTTATGAACGATTCTTTAATGCTGACACGATAGCTGAGCGGGAACTAGCAATGAGTGAACATATCGCTTCAATGCGAGCACACATGCGAGGCTTAAGTCGTAAAGATTATCATCAGTTGCATGGCGTTCAAAGTTTGGATTATGTGTTGATGTTTATTCCGGTTGAACCTGCTTTTCAAGCCGCGATTGCCGCTGATCCTAAATTGATTCGTGATGCAATGGATCTCAATATCATGTTAGTTAGTCCAACGACTTTGTTAGTGGCACTACGAACCATTAATAATTTATGGCGTAATGAACATCAAAATCAAAACGCCAAAGAAATTGCTGACAGAGCAAGTAAGTTATACGACAAATTACGCTTATTTGTGACAGATATGGAAGGATTAGGCTCATCATTAGATAAAGTCAGCCAAAGTTATCATAGTGCGATGAATAAGTTAGTCAGTGGACGGGGTAATGTTATTCGTCAAGCTGAAAGCTTTAAGTTATTGGGGGTAGAAGTGAAGCGCGATATTAGCCCACAATTAGTTGAAAAATCACAGTCACAACTGCATGATACGAGAAGTTTTTCACATATAACCTCAACAACGGAATCTGATTTGTAATGCTTAAAGAGTAAACCACTTTGAGCAAACGACAACCATCAAGTACACTAAGCCAGTTGAATAAATGAATTTAATCCTCGTCAGCTATTTTATTGTGATAATAGAATGAGCGTGAGGACACATAATGGATTGAGCATGACGGACACCACACAAGACACGACCCACTTTGGCTTTCGTACCGTGGCCAAAGAGGAAAAAGCAACCATGGTTGCTGAAGTATTCCACTCAGTAGCGGCAAAGTACGACATTATGAATGATTTAATGTCGATGGGTATTCATCGCGTTTGGAAGCGTTTCACTATTGACTGCAGTGGTGTTCGCCGTGGTCAACGTGTGCTTGATTTAGGTGGTGGTACCGGTGATTTAACCGCTAAGTTTTCTCGTATTGTGGGTGATAGTGGACAAGTTATTTTAGCCGATATTAATAACTCAATGTTGAAAGTTGGCCGCAGTAAACTACGTGATAGCGGCGTGATTGGTAACGTTGGTTATGTTCAAGCAAATGCCGAAGAACTGCCTTTTCCTGATAATTATTTTGATTGTATTACGATCAGTTTTTGCTTACGTAACGTGACTGATAAAGAACAAGCATTACGTTCGATGTATCGCGTATTAAAACCCGGTGGTCGCTTATTAGTGCTTGAGTTCTCTAAGCCGATTTTAGAGCCTTTATCTAAAATTTATGACGCTTATTCATTTCATTTATTACCTAAAATCGGTGAAATCATCGCTCATGATAGTGAAAGTTATCGCTATTTAGCCGAGTCTATTCGTATGCATCCTGATCAAGAAACATTGAAAGGAATGATGGACGATGCTGGGTTTAATCAGACTACCTATTACAACTTAACTGGCGGTATTGTTGCTTTGCACCGTGGTTATAAGTTCTGAGGCCCCTATGCCAATAGATGCATTTGTTACTGGCGCAGTAGAAACGGCGCTTAATCAGTTAGTAAAAGATGATGCTGATAGTCAGCGTCGTTTGTCACGCTTACGCGGTAAAGTGATCAGCGTGGTTCTGAATGAATTTGGCAAAACGTTATATTTTGTTTTTAGTCAGCAAATTGATGTATTAGCGGCTTATGAGGGTGAGGTCGATTGTCAATTGGCCCTCAATTTAACGGCGCTGCCTGAATTACGCCAGCAAGCCAATCTCACTCAGTTAATTAAAGCTGATAAGTTATCTCTTGATGGTGATTTACAACTCGCCCAGCATTTTTCTAGTTTATTAGGTGGATTAAAGCCTGATATTGAAGAAAAGCTCGCTTATTACAGTGGGGATGTTGTGGCTCATACTGTGGTTAGTGGCATCAAATCAAGTGGGCAGTTTATTCAGCAGCGATTACTAAAACGCCAGCGAAATGTAGCTCAAATACTAACGGAAGAGTGGAAATTATTACCACAACCATTAGAGATCGCTTATTTTGCTGATCAAGTTGATGACTTGAAATCAGATGTTGCCTGTTTTGAGGCCCGATTAAATCAGCTACTTGAGCGATAATAGCCATGATGACTATTCGTGAATTTAAACGTCTTTACCGAATTATTGAAGTGCAATTGCGTTATGGTTTGGATGATTTTATTCCGCAAGACCCACGAACAGTATTGCCAAAAAAATTACGTAAATCGTTATTCTGGATTAAAAATGAATATCCAGATAAACCTTTAGGGGAGCGATTACGGTTAGCACTACAAGAATTAGGTCCGGTGTGGATCAAGTTTGGGCAGATGATGTCGACTCGACGTGATTTGTTCCCTCCCCATATCGCCGATCAGTTAGCGTTATTGCAAGATCAAGTGGCCCCGTTTGATGGTCAATTAGCGAGACGTACGATTGAAGCATCATTAGGTGGCCCGATTGAACAATGGTTTGATGATTTTGATGAGGTCGCGTTAGCTTCAGCTTCGATTGCACAAGTCCATACTGCGACCATGAAAGAAAATGGCCGTGAAATTGTATTTAAAGTCATTCGTCCAGATATTCAGCCTATTATTGAAGCAGATATTAAGCTGATGTACAGGATGGCCGAGATAGTTTCTCGGCTTCAGCCACAAGCACGGCGATTACGTCCAGTTGAAGTGGTAAGGGAATACGAAAAAACCTTACTTGATGAACTGGATTTAATGCGTGAAGCAGCGAATGGCATTCAACTTCGACGTAACTTTGAAGGTGATGACACCCTGTATGTACCAGAGGTCTTTACTGATTACAGCAGTGTAAATTTACTGGTGATGGAGCGAATCTACGGGATTCAGGTTTCTGACCTTGATGCCTTAAAAGCTAACGGTACTGATCTGAAATTATTATCAGAAAATGCGGTAAATATATTTTTTACCCAAGTGTTCCGTGATAGTTTCTTTCATGCCGACATGCACCCAGGGAATATTTTTGTTTCCTATGAGCACCCACATGATCCACAATGGATAGCATTAGATTGTGGTATTGTCGGCACGCTTAATCGTGAAGACAAACGTTATTTAGCTGAAAACTTATTGGCTTTCTTTAATCGAGATTACCGTAAAGTGGCTGAATTACATGTTGATTCAGGTTGGGTGCCCGCAGATACCAATATTGACGCGTTTGAAGTTGCTATTCGTACCGTGTGTGAACCTATATTTGAAAAGCCGTTATGTGAAATATCATTTGGGCATGTATTGTTAAATTTATTTAATACTGCACGTCGATTTAATATGGAAGTGCAGCCGCAATTAGTGTTGTTACAAAAGACATTGCTTTATGTTGAAGGTCTTGGACGCCAGCTGTACCCACAACTCGATTTATGGGCGACAGCAAAACCATTTTTAGAAGATTGGATGTCACGTCAAGTTGGCCCACAAGCCATTATTGATGCAGTAAAGAGTAAAGCGCCATTTTGGGCTGAAAAGTTACCAGAATTACCTGAATTACTTTACGACAGTTTGCGCCAAGGCAAGGTTATGAATCAACGACTCGATACACTCTATGATAATTTCATGGATAGTCGGCGTAACCAAGGTAAGGCAAGATTTTATTTTGGTATTGGTGCCACCATGATGGTGTGTGCTGCCATACTTTTCGGTGATCATGTTACCACCTATCCTGCTATTGCAGCTGGAGCAGGAGCGGTATTTTGGTTGCTGGGATGGCGAGCCTGTCGACAGTAGTCGTTGTAGGTTTCGCCTATACTTATAGTTGCGTGTAACAACGCACTCCGTTATTAACCACATAAAGCTGAGGTAAAATAAGCATGGGTGGTATCAGTATCTGGCAATTATTAATTATTGCACTGATCATTGTTCTGTTGTTCGGAACTAAGAAGTTACGCACATTAGGTGGCGACTTGGGTTCTGCTGTTAAGGGTTTCAAAAAAGCGATTGGTGATGATGATTCAGCACCTGCAGCTAAAAAAGAAACCACTGATGCAGATTTTGAACAAAAGAAAATTACGGATGAACAGCAAGCAGCTGATCAGACAACAACGAGTCAAAAAGACAAAGAGCAGGTTTAAGACGTGTTTGATATCGGGTTCTGGGAGTTAGTGCTGATCTCCGTGGTGGGGTTGGTAGTACTGGGGCCGGAACGTCTACCCGTTGCGATACGCACCGTATCGCAGTGGATAGGTGCAGCCCGTAATATGGCAAACTCAGTCAAAGATGAATTGTCTCAGGAACTGAAAATTCAGGAACTGCAAGCCAATTTAAAAAAAGCTGAGCAAATGGGAATGAAGGACATCGCGCCTGAATTGCAACAATCGGTTGATGAACTTAAAAAAGTCGCTTCTGATGTGCAACGTCCCTATGCTGATAAAAGCGAGCAACCCTCAGCAACGACTTCTAATAAGCAGGAATAAATTACATCACTATGTCGACTGTCGAAGATTCGCAGCCGTTATTCAGCCATTTACTTGAGCTGCGTACACGGATTCTGCGCTCTCTCATCAGCGTGCTGGTGGTTTTTGTCTGTATAGTTTGGTTTTCTAAAGACATTTATGCATTTGTAGCAGCACCTTTGGTTGAACGTATGCCAATCGGTGCCACTATGATTGCAACAGATGTTGCGTCACCGTTCTTTACACCGATAAAACTCACTTTAGTTACCGCTGTGTTTATTGCTGTACCAATGATTTTGTATCAACTGTGGGCGTTTGTGGCTCCTGGTTTATACAAGCATGAACGTAAGCTTATTATGCCACTACTGGTTTCCAGCTCATTGCTGTTTTATGCCGGTGTCGCGTTTGCTTATTTTGTTGTGTTTCCATTGGTGTTTAAGTTCTTTACCAGCGTCGCTCCGCAAGGGGTTGAAGTTGCAACAGATATTTCAAGTTATCTCGATTTTGTATTGTCGCTATTTATGGCGTTCGGTATTGCATTTGAGATCCCTGTAGCGATTATTCTGTTGTGTTGGACCGGTGCTACCGATCCTGAAACGTTACGCAGTAAACGCCCATACATTATTGTGGCAGCGTTTGTGGTCGGTATGTTGTTAACACCGCCTGATATTTTATCTCAGACCTTGTTAGCGGTGCCGATGTGCTTGCTATTTGAAGTCGGCTTATTCTTCTCACGTTTTTACATTCGTAAAGATGATGAAGACGAATATGGCGATGACGATGAGCCGCAAGACATAAAGAGCATCAGCAAAGAATAGGGTTTATCCCCCTGTGATGATGAAAAAAACCGACCTTAGTGTCGGTTTTTTTGTTTCTATGTTGGTGTGATTCTCACATAGTCAGTCAATGCTAGGCTCGATATACTGAGGTAAAGACGAGTTCATCAAAGAATGGAAAAAAAATGATAGATATTGGCATTAATCTAACCAACACCCGCTTTGATAAAGATCGCGCCGATGTTATTACTCGCGCGCAAGCGGTCGGAGTAAAAGGACTGGTTATTACTGGTACCAGCATTGAAGAAAGTATTGCCGCTCAGCAACTGGCTCAACAGTGGCCTGATTATTGTTATAGCACTGCAGGCGTTCACCCTCATGATGCAAAATCGGTAACAGATTTAGCGTTACCTCAAATTCGTGCTTTAGCACAACGATCACAAGTCGTCGCCATTGGTGAGTGTGGGTTAGATTTTAACCGTGATTTTTCACCGCGTCCGCAACAAGAAGCAGTATTTGAAGCTCAACTGGCGTTAGCTGCAGAGCTTAACTTGCCCGTATTTATGCATTGTCGTGATGCTCATGAGCGTTTTTTAGCTATTTTAAAGCCATGGCGAGATAAGTTACCCGCCGCGGTTGTGCACTGCTTTACTGGCTCGCAGCAAGAGTTGAATGATTGTTTGGCGCTTGATTTACATATTGGTATTACTGGTTGGATTTGTGATGAGCGCCGAGGCACTGAGCTGCGCCAAATTGTGAAACATATTCCAAGCCAACGGTTAATGATTGAAACTGATAGTCCTTATTTATTACCACGTGATTATCGTCCTAAGCCTAAATCTAGCCGTAATGAACCGTTGTATTTACCCCATATTGCTGCCGTTATTGGTGAGTGTCGTGGTGAATCTGCCATAGATGTTGTCAATAATTCTTACCAAGTCAGCCAAGCTTTTTTTGCAATTTGATGCCACCTTGGTGGTGTGAGTGATATTATCAATATTCATTAATCTGTAAGGAGTTTACCGTGTCAGTATCCATTCAAGGTGCGTTTCCCGGACGTCGTATGCGTCGAGTTCGTAAGCATGATTTTAGTCGTCGTTTGATGGCGGAAAACCAGTTATCAGTTAATGATCTTATTTACCCAATGTTTGTACTTGAAGGCACTAATCGTCGTGAAAGTGTCGCTTCAATGCCGGGTATTGAGCGTTTATCAATTGATTTATTGTTAGAAGAAGCAGCATATATCGCCAGTCTTGGTGTGCCTGCAATTGCGTTATTTCCAGTGGTATCACAACCGTTTAAATCTGAATTAGCTGAAGAAGCATATAACGTTGATGGTTTAGTGCAAACTGCGGTTCGTGCATTAAAAGCGCATGTACCAGAGCTCGGTGTGATCACCGATGTCGCTTTAGATCCGTTCACGGTTCATGGTCAAGATGGCATCATTGATGATGAAGGTTATGTGCTTAATGACATCACCACTGAGATTTTGATCAAACAAGCGTTATCTCATGCTGAAGCCGGGGCTGATGTTGTTGCGCCTTCCGACATGATGGATGGGCGTATTGGCGCAATCCGTGAAGCATTGGAACAAGCGGGTCATATTAATACGCAAATTATGGCTTACTCAGCTAAATATGCGTCAAATTACTATGGCCCGTTTCGTGATGCAGTAGGATCAAGCAGCAATCTTAAAGGGGGAGATAAAAAAACCTACCAGATGGATCCTGCTAACAGTGATGAAGCGTTGCATGAAGTGGCAATGGATATCAGCGAAGGTGCTGATATGGTGATGGTGAAGCCAGGAATGCCTTATTTAGATGTGGTACGCCGTGTGAAATCAGAGCTACAAGTGCCAACTTATGCTTACCAAGTGTCTGGTGAATATGCGATGCACATGGCTGCCTTCCAAAATGGTTGGCTTAAAGAGCGTGAAACTGTGATGGAATCACTAATGTGCTTTAAACGTGCTGGTGCTGATGGCGTGTTGACCTATTTTGCGAAAACAGTAGCAGAATGGTTGGCGGCAGAAGGCGCTGAGCGTGCTGAACATTTAAAAAAATAATCGATTAGATGTTGGTAAAAAAGCGAGCTTGGGCTCGCTTTTTTTATGGCAAATTTTCGCTATGGCTTTACATTTCGATTGATCGGATTTTGCAGTGAAATTAAGGTTTCTGTTGATTGTACTTCTTCAATGGCTTGCAACTTATTAATCAATACATGCTGCAGTTCTTCAATTGAGTGACACATCAATTTAACAAAAATATTGTAAGCGCCTGTGGTGTAATATGCTTCGACAACTTCATCGAGCTGATTGAGTTTTTCAAGCGCTGAGTGGTAATCACGCGCAGCATAAAGATTGATACCAATAAAGCAGCAAACGTCATAGCCTAATAATTTCGGGTTAACGATCACTTCTGTTCCGGTAATAATGTTGGAGGCTCGCATTTTTTCAACTCGTACATGGACGGTTGCGGGACTAACATTAAAACGTTTCGCCATTTCAGCGTAAGGCACTCGTGCATCTGTCATTAACGCGTTAAGAATGTCGCGATCTAAATCATCGATGCGAACCGCTATATTCATCACAATTCCTTTTCAGCGAGGTAAGTTATTCGCTACTTAAGACCATGGTCTATCTTATCCTTATGTTAGGTTGTGATACCAGAGCCAAGCGTGATTTGTAGTGCTATAATTCGCCGCCTAAAGCTTCTATCTCCAATAATGGGTGAGATAGATATTGTTTGATATCGGAGAATGCAGTGCAACTAGCCTTACTTTGTGAAGTTCCTCAACGTCAGTCTGAATTAGATCAACTCGCCTCCCGCTGGGGATTGACGCATGATGAGCACAGCTGTTTTGCGTTAGTGTTAACCGCTAACCAATTAGAGCTGCGTAAGTTAGATGAACCTAAACTTGGTGCTGTATTTGTCGATTTAGCCAGTGGCGCGGTAGCACACCGTCGTAAATTCGGTGGTGGTCGTGGGCAAGCTATTGCGAAAGCGGTGGGACTAAAAAATGGGTTAACCCCAACGGTATTAGATGCTACTGCCGGTTTAGGACGGGATGCGTTTGTGCTCGCGTCGTTGGGTTGTAAAGTACAATTAGTTGAACGTCATCCGGTAGTCGCAGCTTTACTTGATGACGGCTTAGCACGTGCGAAAGCGGATCCTGAAATTGGCCATTGGGTTAGTGAGCGGATGCAGTTATTGCATGCATCAAGCCAAGATGCATTGTTGCAATTGGCGGCGGATAAAGATTTTGTTGCCCCTGAGGTGATTTATTTAGATCCGATGTACCCGCATAAGAAGAAATCGGCATTAGTGAAAAAAGAAATGCGCGTATTTCAAACCTTGGTGGGGGCAGATTTAGATGCTGATGAGCTATTTGCGCCAGCATATGCGTTAGCCACTAAACGAATTGTAGTTAAGCGTCCTGATTATGCTGAGTTTTTGGCTAATGCGAAGCCATCAATGGCGATCGAAACTAAGAAAAACCGCTTTGATATTTATGTAAAAGCGGGCATGAAGAATAATGACGAGCCAAAATAAAAATTTACAAATTTAATCTTCAAGCGCACACTCAGTACTGGAATTACGAATCATTATCGTTTAATGTCGTAAAACTGGTTATTTGAGTGAGGGTCTGTTGATGGTTAAATCTTTATGTAAGTATCGTCGTGCTGAAATTGCCGATCAATTTGCGACGATCACTAAGATAGTCAGTGAACCAACATTTATGTGCGCAAGCTGCACCCGTGTGGCGAGTGATAAAAACTATTTATGTAAACCGAGCCGTTTAACCAATACGGTATCAGCAACGCCCATGATATTGACACCAACGCCAACTTCACCTCCTGTGATGACGTTGGCGGCCTCTACTGCGCCTATTTCAAATGCGATCAATGTTCATCAATTACCGATGCCAACGGCTGTTGGGCAAAGTCGAATTGAAGTGATAACAGTTATTGAACAAGCTGAGGTGCTTGAAGAGCCTGATCGATTATTAGAACAAACGGAAAAATTGAAAAAATTAGCTAAGAAAAAAAATAAACTCTTAAAAAAAGCGGCTAAAGCGGTGAAGAAGTTTGATAAGCAATTACATAAAACCAAGCAAACGCTTGGGTTAACATGATGATGTAGCGTTCACTGCACAATGATCACCAATAAAAAAGCCTCCCTAAGGAGGCTTTTTTATTGGTATTTGTTTATTAATCAGCGTGTTTAATTAATACAGCCATCATAACGCCAACAATCACAGACACAACAATACCTGAAACAATGATCCAAGGAAGCATATCCATAACAGTTATCCAAATGTTAAATAAAAAGGGTAGAGCGGCTATTGAATCGTGTTTGTTGGTTAGGAGCAATGGGGTAGATATACCTTGTAATGGCTGTTTACATATAGAAACATGTTAATGCTAAAACTGTTATCCAGACGAAAAAAAAGCGCCACTAAGGCGCTTTTTTCAGACTTAAAATTTAAGCTTGATCAGGTTTTGCTAATTGCAGTGCTTGACGAGAAACTTCAGCGGCAGCTTGTTTATCGCCAAGTTGCTCAAGCGTTGCTACCAGATGGGCATAATCGGTGACGTCTGGACGTAACGCGATGGCTTTTTCTAGGTGCTCTTTAGCCGGTTGCCATTGTTGATCAGCCATTAACATCTGCCCTAATGCGCTTTGTAGGGTTGGATTATTACCGTTGTTGGCTAATAAATCTTGTAGACTCACAATGGCTGGGTGACGATCTGGCAGTGTTAATTGTGGCATTAAGCTAATTAGCGCCTGCTCAGGGTTTTTCTTAACAGCATCACGCAAGATAGGGAAGGCATCTGCATCAGCATGGCGAACCATCATCTGTTTAACAAAGCACGCGACTAGCGCTGGATTATGCTTGTCTTTACGGTTGAGGCTGTTCCAGTAACCCATTAAACCATCACTGCCATTTTGTTGGCTAAGATGGTGCATCTGACCACATTGCGCTTGCACGTCGAGTTGAGCAGCTTCTGCGGCAGTGATGACATCTGCTTTAGTCAATTGGGGTAGCAATACTTGCAGTGCTTTCCAATCTTCTAATTGTAAGTAACACTGCTTTAGTAGGCTTAGTATCATTGGATTACGCGGGCTAGTTGGCTGTACATCTTGCAATGTTGCAAGGGCCTGTTCAAATTGTTGTTGACGAATTTGAAGCTTAGCGCGAGTCAGTGCGACAGCAAGGCTTTCAGTGTCTTGTTCTGCTGCGAGTTGTAAGTATTGATCTCGCTGTTGAGTTTTACCCAGTCCTTGTGCAGCTTCTGCAGCAGCTAAGTAGTTTAGAATTGGCGCATCGCTAAATTTTGCTGATTTAGATAGCATTTTTTCAGCGGCTTTCCAATCACCTTCAGCTACTTTCAATAGGCCTTCTGCGGTATTGCGACGTGCATTGCGAACTTGGCGACCGCTGAACCAACCACGGGTTGAGCTACCAAAAGAAAACAAGCGACGTAAAATAAATTCAAGTACAAAGAAGATCGCAACGATAGCAATCGCAACGATAATCAGTGTTGTTAAACTCATTTCAATGGTTTGATTGGCAAACGAGATCAATACATAACCTTGGTGGCCTGCAAGATCAGGGCTGACAATGATACCGGCAATCAGAGCGATGACCAATAACAACAATTTGACCATTATTTAGTCTCCTCTTTAGTGGTATAAGTTACTACCGCTTTGTTATCAGCTACTGTATTTTCAGCGGCGCTTGCTTGTTTGATCTGTTTCTCAACCGCTTTTTTTACCGCAGGTGCTGCATTGTTAGTTGCCGCTGGCGTTGCTTTTACGGCAACAGGCTCGCTAAGGGCGGTCATCTTGTTGCGTAACACTTTATTTACGAGTTGGGTGATCAAAGCTTGTGATTGCAGCTTGGCAGGGTAATCAACCGCAACATTTTGTTGTTCTAGCTGTTGTAGGCCAGCAATGAAACTTTGTGTTTTTGGTGATGACAAGTCGTAGTATTGCTGTGACCACTTGATCGCCGTTGCAATTGAATCACGGTAAACTTGGCCTTGATCGCGATATACTGCAGCGATAGCTGTCTCAAGTTTGTTGGTAATATTTTGTTGAAGATAGAAATCTTGCTGCGGTGATAATAACGGTACAACGCTGCCATCACGCTTGCGGTAAGTAATGAAGTTTTCACCAAAGTTTTTCAGTGACGTCATTAAATTATTTTTCCAATCATTAACCGATTGGCTCACCGTTGGATTTTGCTGTGGTTCTGCTTTAGCTAATACGGCATTAGCTAACGGTAAGCTATCAATGCTATTTTCAAGGCTGTTAAGACGCAATACGATGCCATCACGATCAACTACCGTGATTGATTTTAATGCCGTAATGTCATTACTCATTGCTTGACGAAGATTTTTCAAGCTTGGATCATTGAGCTCTGCAATACGGTGATCCGCCGCTTCAAGTAATAACGTTGCGCTGGTAACGTCATGCTCAAGCCATAGTTTACGGCCTGCCATTTTAACTAAATAATCAGCTTCAGCTAACAGCCAATCATTAGGCTCTTGACCTTTTAAATCAGCAATGGCTGTTTGAATTGAATCAATTGATTTTTGCTGTTGGCTAATACCTTGCTCAACTTTCTGCTGGGCAGTGCTAAGCTCGTTATTGACCATTGAAATAGTTTGCTGTTGATCGGCCTGCATTGCGGCTTTCATGGTCGCAATTTGTTGTTGTAAGGCGGCAACTTGCTGCTGTTGTTGCAGTCCTTGCTGGTGGCCGTGATAGTAAAGACCACCACCGAGTGCTAATACTAATGCAATTGCAACCCAACCTGTTTTACTGCCTGATTTTTTTTGTTTAGCGGCCGTAGGCGCTGCTTTGGTCGAGTTTGAAGTACTATTTTTTGAGGCACTAACAGCCGGCTTGTCTTTAGTTACTGGCGCTGCTGTTTGGTTTGTGTTGATTTTTTTGTCTGTCATCCTAATTATTCCATTAGCTTACGTTGCTTTTTAGGAACGTGAACAACGCCGAGTTTGCGGCGCTTCCCACGGTGGAAATATGTTTGTAGCCAAGCGTCGATGCCTGGTCTGCGATTCGTCGACTTGGTACGAAAAGGTGGCAATTATAAAGCCAAGCCAAATCTTTGGTTGGAATTAGTTCCGTTAAGTATATTAATTGTTCACTGCTTGTGACAACTAGAGCGTCAATTTGCTGCTGTTGCCACTGTTGAGTTAATCGCGTTGCATCGAGAGTCAGCCAGTTGCGCTGATAAGTTTCACAATAACTGACTTGGGCCTGACGAGCGGTTAATGCTTGATAGATTAATTCGCGGCCACCATTGCCTCGCAAGATTAAGACTCTGCGTTGACGAATATTTGCCAGTTCAGGTAAGGCTAATAGTGCTTCACTATCATGCCGACCTTGTGGTGAACTCACGGGTTGCTGACAGGCGTGCGCTAATGCTGCTGCTGTCTTGTCGCCAACGGCTATATAATGCATGTTTTTTGGCCATTCTGCACCTTGTGATATCAAGTAATTAGCAGCAAAACGCACTGCATGATAGCTAACTGCAATTACATAATCACCTTGTTGCAGTTGTTGAATTTGTTCTATTAATTTATTTATATATTTTCCTTGCTGAACCTCAAGCAAAGGTTGAGCAATAGCGCTGATCGCCACTTGATTAAGTTGTGCGGCCAATTGATCGCATTCTGGTGCAGGACGGGTGATCAGCACTGTCATCAGGCGTTACCGTATAAGCGATCAAGAATTTTTTTAGCACCATTGGCTAACAATTCATCTGCTAAGGTTAGACCTAATTGTTCTGCATTTTCAACTGGGCCGCTAATTTCAGCACGAACAATAATGCTGCCATCGGGTTCTCCCACAAGTGCACGTAACCAAATAGTGTCGTCTTGTAATTCGGCATAGCTACCAATAGGCACTTGGCAACCACCTTGAAGGCGATTATTCATCGCTCGCTCACATAAAACGCGCGTTGCTGTTGGTTGATGATTAAGTGGTGCAAGCAGTTGGCGTACGCGTTGGTCATCCAAGCGACACTCAATACCTACTGCGCCTTGACCGACTGCAGGGAGGCTAGTTTCAGGGGCAATTTCACAGCGAATACGATCATTCATTTTCAGGCGTTTTAGGCCAGCAGTTGCTAAAATGATGGCATCATATTGGCCTTCATCAAGCTTACGTAAACGAGTATTCACGTTACCGCGCAAGTCGTTAATGATTAAATCGGGACGTTGAGATCGAAGCTGACACTGGCGACGTAAGCTGGAGGTACCAACAATCGCACCTTGGGGTAAATCATCAATTGAATCGTAGTTGTTTGATACAAAAGCATCACGTGGATCTTCGCGCTTACAGATAGTCACTAAGCCAAGACCTTCAGGGAACTCGACCGGTACATCTTTCATTGAATGTACTGCAATATCCGCGCGGCCTTCCAGCATTGCGACTTCAAGTTCTTTGACAAATAAGCCTTTGCCACCCACTTTTGCTAAAGGAGTGTCTAAAATAATGTCGCCTTTTGTTACCATAGGCAGTAGTTCAACAACAAGCCCTGGATGAGCTTGTTCTAGTTCAGCTTTGACAAATTCTGCTTGCCACATGGCTAATGGGCTTTTGCGTGTCGCAATACGAATTGGTTGAGTTGTCATCATAGTAAAGAGGGTCCGTTAACCAAGGTTATTATTTTTTCTGTTGAGTATCGTACCACTACCTAAGCATGGATGATAATTCGTGTATTGCGGTTCCTGATTCCAAGCGTTATTGTGTAGCTAATGGGACGAAAAAATGTGATATTTATCGCAATAAGTCGTTGATCAGTTTCTAATTACAATCAAACTATTGGTTGTTCGTTATTGATACGATTTAGAGTCTGACTATTATGGATGAATCATAGACAGTTGTTATTGGCTACACTTGGCATTATCTTTACCGTGGGTATTAAAAATGATACATTGATCACGTTTTTTTCTCATTTTGAATAAAATTTACGCTATTAATGTCAAACTGCGGGCCGCACTAACACTGCTAGCTCTTGGAAGAGTAATTTGCAAAATTATATCAAGACGCTAAAAGGTAGACTGGACTCACTGACTGAGCTTCGCATTGAACGTGCGCGTTTAGCTATGAGTGAACCGTCGGTACAGATTTTTGATCTGTTGCCTGTCTTATTACATTATAACCACCCAGCCTTGCCAGGGTATCTTGATCAACAAGTGCCGCAAGGAATTGCGCATTTTGTCGTCACTGACGTGCAACAACAGTTTGTTAATGACTGTGCTCGCGCGACAAAGATGCCAATTGATTCGATCGTGGTTGCTGATGCTGACTGCCCAATCACCGGCCTTTATGCCATGGGTAGTACTTCTTCTATGGGGCAAAGCCTCACCAGCGACCTTGATATTTGGGTGTGTATTCCTACCTCATTAGACTGCCAGAGCCGAGAGGCCCTTGATAGTAAATGTAGCTTGGTTTCTAAATGGGCGATGGAGCAAGGGGTTGAAGCTAACTTCTTTTTGATCGACGAAAACCGTTTCCGCGACAATTTTTCTGAAGCCATGACCGGTGAAAACTGTGGCTCAAGTCAGCATTTATTACTACTTGATGAATTTTATCGTTCCGCAGTATGCCTAGCGGGATTACCTTTATTATGGTTTATGGTGCCACCAGAAATGGAAGAGTGCTATGACCAATATATCGATGATCTGGTTGCAAAAGGCTATATTGAGCGTGATCAATGGATTGATTTTGGTGGTTTGATGCGTATTCCTGCCGAAGAATATTTTGGTTCTAGTTTATGGCAGCTCTACAAAAGCATCGACTCTCCCTATAAATCGGTATTAAAAGCAATTTTGCTTGAAGCTTATTCATGGGAATACCCGCATACACAATTATTAAGCCTTGATGGTAAACGTCGCTTCTTTGCTGAAGATCGCAGTGAATACTGCATGGATGCTTATTATTTAATGCTTGAAAAAGTGACCCGTTATTTAGAACGTATTGATGATCATCGTCGACTCGATTTAGTCCGTCGCTGTTTTTACCTTAAAACCCATGAGAAATTAACTCGTAAGCCAACCTCTGGTTCGGTGGAATGGCGTCGACAGGCATTGCAACATTTAACTGAGCAATGGCAGTGGTCGACAGAAGTTGTGGCTGCGCTGGATAATCGTCGTAACTGGAAAGTCACCCAAGTTAAGCAAGCGCATAATGAACTGCTTGATGCGTTGATGCTGAGTTATCGAAATCTTATTCGTTTCGCTCGTCGTAATGATATTACCTCGGCTATTAGCCCTGAAGATATCAGTATTCTGGCGCGTAAATTATATGCTGCATTTGAGGTTCTGCCAGGTAAAGTGACCTTATTAAATCCGCAAATATCACCGGATTTACATGAACCTGATCTGAGCTTTATTCAAGTACCTGAAGGGCGAACCAATACTGCAGGTTGGTATCTATATAAGCAGCCGATAGAGGCAAAATATATTTTAGGTCAGCCATCATTAGAGCATAACCGCTACTTATCAAAGTTAGTCGCGTGGAGCTATTTTAATGGTTTGCTAACAGAATCAACTCATTTGCATACAGTGGCACGTAATGCTGATATGGATTTGGACAAGTTGTATCAATTGGTGAGTGATATTCGAAATACTTTTCCAATTCGTCGTCCACATCCAGGTTTACAAGCATTATCCAGCCCGTGTGAGATTCGCCAATTGGGGTTATTTGTTAACTTAGAAAACGATCCCACTACGGAACTGAAAAATCGATCGGTGCGGTTTGATTTTAAAACCACGGATATTTTTAGTTATGGCCCCGAGCAAAAATGTTTGGTCGGCAGTGTCGATTTAGTCTACCGCAACTCGTGGAATGAAGTGCGGACCTTAAACTTCAGTGGCAATTATGCGATGCTGGATGCGCTGAAAACCATGCTCGGTAAAATGCACCACGATGCGATTCCGCCAGAAGCGATTGATGTGTTCTGCTATAGCAAACATATGCGTGGTTTAATTCGTAACGTGGTCTATCAATTGGTAGCTGAATGTATTGAGATGCGCTTAAAACCCGTTGAAGAGGAAAAACGTCGTCGTTTTAAAGCAGTGCATATGGCTGATGAAACCTACGGCTTGTTCTTTGAACGTCGTGGTGTTTCAGTACAACGATTAGAAAATTCAGTTGATTTTTATAGCTGTATTTCATCGAATAAAGTTAGCGATATTCCTAAAGTGGTGATGGGCAAAACCGATGAACCGCATCCTCCGGAAATTGTTGACGCTTACGCTAGTGAAGGTTTGATTCAGTTCTTTTTTGAAGACTGTGAGCAAGGTTTTAATATCTATATTTTAGATGAAACCAATCAAATGGAAGTGTATCGCCAGTGTAATGGTAATAAAGATGAGATGGTGCATGGTGTGAATCGCTTTTATACCTCATCACAAGATCGCTTTAGTTATAGTGCCAATTTTATTAACTTTAATTTGCCCCAGTTTTACGATATTGCACATAACGATAAAGGTGAGCTCCAGGTGTTGCCGTTTAAGAGCGGCCAAGTGTCTCGTCGTCAGGATAATACTGAATCAACAAATAATGGGATTAGTTTAAATTAATCTGATTATGCGTTCGGTATCGAAAAAAAAGCCTTCATTATTGAAGGCTTTTTTATGGCGGCCATTAGACTAAAACATTTTACCAAGTGACAGTCTCACCAGCGTGTAAGCTGCACTCTTGTTTTAGTAGTGCAAATAATTCTATATTACTACGAGTACAACGCCACTCACTTCCGGTGTATTTAAAGTGGTAACCACCTGATTTTGAAGCTAACCACAGTTCGTGTAATGGTTCTTGGCGGTTAATCACGATTTGGCTACGGTTAGCAAATTCAAGTGTAAGCACGTTGCCTGTAGTTTCTGGCTCAATATCAACACCGGATTCATCGATGCCTTCTTCGATCTGCATCAGTGCTAGATCGGCCAGTTGGTGGAATTCAGTATCATTCATCCTATTGCGTCCTATTGCTTTTCTTGTTCTTGGTGCGATTATAGAGGTCATTGAACGGATAATCACTGGCTTTGAATTATGCATAAAGGTTTATTAGCAATTTTGGTCTTAGGATCGTTAATTTTAACTGGCTGTGGCCAAAGTGGCCCACTGTACATGCCCAAAGATGCACCACAGCAACATCAACCACAATAATAAACTAACTGCGGTGATAATTGAGTCGCAGTTCGATAGTCAACCAGACAGGGAAGGACAACATTGGATTACTTTAATTACCAGTCAGATGGGCAATTATGGGCGGAAGACGTCGCATTAGTTGAGTTAGCTACACAATATGGCACACCGCTGTATGTGTATTCTCGAGCAACATTGGAGCGCCATTGGCATGCTTTTGATCAAGCGATTGCGACTCACCCACATTTGATTTGCTATGCAGTAAAAGCGAACTCTAACCTTGGAGTATTAAATGTCCTTGCACGGTTAGGTTCTGGGTTTGATATCGTGTCTTTGGGTGAGTTAGAACGCGTTTTAGCAGCGGGCGGCGATCCGGCTAAAGTGGTTTTTTCTGGTGTGGGTAAAACTGCGCAAGAAATGCAACGTGCGCTTGAGTTGGGAATTAAATGTTTTAATGTTGAATCAGAACCTGAACTTGATAGGTTAAATCATGTTGCGGCTCAATTAGGGAAAATTGCGCCGATCTCATTACGAATTAACCCTGATGTTGATGCTAATACTCACCCTTATATTTCGACGGGCTTGCGAGATAATAAATTTGGTATTGCACATGAGCGGGCTCTTGAGGTTTATCAATTGGCACAGCAATTGCCACATCTTAAGATTGTAGGGATGGATTGCCATATTGGTTCGCAGTTAACGGAAGTACGACCTTTTATTGATGCGACAGATCGTTTGCTCACTTTAATTGATGAATTGAATTCGATTGGAATTAAAATACAACATTTAGATCTTGGTGGTGGCTTAGGGGTGACTTATAACGATGAGCAACCGCCATTACCTGCAGATTATGCGACGGCATTGTTATCCCGCTTGGCGGCTTACCCTGAGCTTGAATTAATTTTTGAGCCTGGGCGAGCGATTGCTGCAAACGCGGGTGTATTGCTGACCAAGGTTGAATTTTTAAAGCATACTGAATATAAAAACTTTGCCATTGTTGATGCGGCGATGAATGATTTAATTCGCCCGACATTGTATTCCGCTTGGCAAGATATTGTGCCTGTAGTTCCACGTCAGGGTGAGCGTCAGTGCTATGATTTAGTGGGGCCTATTTGTGAAACCGGTGATTTTATTGGTAAAGATCGTCATTTATGTTTAGCGCCAAATGACTTACTTGCGGTAAGGTCTACGGGTGCTTATGGCTTCGTCATGGCATCGAATTATAATTCTCGTCCGCGTGTTGCTGAGGTAATGGTTGATGGGCAGCAGGTACATTTAGTGCGTGCACGTGAAACGTTAGAACAACTTTGGCAACATGAATATCTTGTTGAATAATTGTCGTCGCGACTGAAGCTTAATAATTAAGGAACATCATGCAGATTAACTTTTCCAAAATGCATGGGCTCGGCAATGACTTTGTTGTTGTGGATTGTGTAACACAAAATGTGTTTTTTTCACCGGATGCGATTCGCCGTTTAGCGGATCGCCATCGTGGTATCGGCTTTGATCAGCTGCTGGTGGTTGAGCCACCTTATGATCCTGAAACAGATTTTCATTACCGTATTTTTAATGCTGATGGTAGTGAAGTTGAACAATGTGGTAATGGCGCTCGTTGTTTTGCCCGCTTTGTATCAATGAAAGGCTTAACCAATAAATACCATATTTCCGTGAGCACCAAAGCGGGGAAAATGATATTGAAACTGGAAAGTGACGGCCAAGTAACGGTCAATATGGGTGTTCCTAACTTTGAGCCAGCTAAGATTCCAATGCGGGCTAAACAGGCAGAAAAAACCTATTTATTGCGTGTTGGTGAACAAACGTTATTTTGTGGAGCTGCCAGTATGGGTAACCCTCACTGTGTCACGATTGTCGATAGTGTGGCGACAGCTGCAGTTGAAAAGCTGGGGCCATTACTGGAATCTCATGAACGTTTCCCTGAGCGAGTGAACGCAGGTTTCATGGAAGTGATTGATCGTGGAACGGTAAAATTACGCGTTTATGAGCGTGGTGCAGGTGAAACTCAGGCTTGTGGTAGTGGTGCTTGTGCTGCGGTTGCTGTCGGTCGTAATCAAGGTTTACTTGATGAAAATGTTAAGGTTTGCTTACCCGGTGGTGATTTATATATTCGCTGGGCTGGTGAAGGTAAACCGTTATTTATGACAGGTCCCGTTGCCCATGTGTTTGATGGTCAATTTATTCAATAATGATCTTTAACGAGGGGCATTATTATTAATGACACTCTCGATCGAGGTATTCTGTGAATACGCTACCCCCTAGTTTTGAACAACCTCTGGCACGTTTTTATGAGTATTTGCGTAGTGAGCGTGAACTGAGTTTACACACGCAACAGAACTATAAACGTCAACTAACCTGTATTGCAGAACAATTGATAGAACTTGGGGTTGAAAACTGGCAGCAAGTTGACGCGGGTTGGGTGCGTCAAATAGCCAGTAAAGGCATGCGTAGTGGTCTTAAAGCCAGTAGCTTAGCTATGCGGTTGTCAGCATTACGCAGTTTTTTTGATTATATGGTACATCAGCAACTATTGCCGGCCAATCCGGCGAAAGGGGTGGCTGCACCACGTAAAGCTCGCCCGTTGCCTAAAAACCTTGATGTCGATGAAATGAATCAATTACTTGAGGTGAAAGATGACGATCCATTAGCGATTCGTGATCGCGCAATGATGGAGTTGATGTATGGCGCAGGATTACGTTTATCTGAGTTGGTTAATTTGAATGTACGTGATATTAGCTTAACCAAAGGTGATTTACGGGTTATAGGTAAAGGTGATAAAGAACGGATTGTCCCTTTTTCTGGTTTAGCATGTGAATGGGTGGCGAAATGGCTCAAGTTGCGGGGCAATATTGCTCACGCTGATGAAACGGGGTTATTTGTCTCTAAACTCGGCCATCGTATCTCAAACCGTAATGTACAAAAAAGAATGGCAGAATGGGGTCAGAAGCAGGCCGTATCAAGTCATATTAATCCGCATAAATTACGCCATAGTTTTGCAACTCATATGCTGGAATCCAGTGGTGATTTACGTGCTGTACAAGAATTATTGGGCCATGCAAATTTGACCACTACTCAAATCTATACCCATCTTGACTTTCAGCATTTAGCCAAAGTTTATGATGCTGCTCACCCACGCGCGAAACGCCGTTAGTATTTTATCGCGTGTTAACTCTCAGGAACAACCATGCAGTTTTATCGTCAGTTAGGCCAGATTAACGCCCTTACTTTTGATCTTGATGACACCTTGTATGATAACCATCCGGTGATTGTGCGCGCTGAACAAGCGATGTTTGATTGGCTAGCACAACTATTACCCGCGTCAATGGTGATCAGCCGTGATGATTGGCAACGCTTAAAACAGCAACTTGCTGCGGTTGATTCTAGTTTAACTCATGATGTCAGTGCGTGGCGTTATGAAGCGTTAAAAATTAACTTTATGCAGTTGGGATGGCGGCTTAAAGATGCTGAATTAGCGGCCCGGCAAGGGTTAGATTTGGTGCTAATTGAGCGTAACAAAGTTGATGTTCCCGCTGAAACTCACCGTGTGTTGGCATTGTTGAGCGCTAAAGTTCCGTTGGTCGGAATCACTAATGGCAATGTAGACCCACAGCAGATAGGGCTTGCTCATTATTTTAGTGCGGTTTACCAAGCAGGACGCGATGGGTTAGCTAAGCCGCAAGCTGATTTATTTACGTGTGCGATTAATCATTTAAATATTCCGGCTGAACAAATTTTGCATGTGGGCGATCATCTGCATACGGATGTTTTTGGTGCCAAACAGCATGGCTTACAAGCTTGTTGGTATAACGATCAGTCGCGAGTATTAACGTCGACCACAGGTAATTGTTTACCTGATATTGAAATTAATGCGCTGGCTGAATTATTACCATTAATTGGCTTAACCAGCGATTAAATAACTATGAATTAACACCCATCGAAACTGATCTTGATGGGTGTTTAGCTGTTTATGACATGATATTGTTAGTACGATAGTGCTGATTTATCCAGTGATCGATTGAAAGTTTACCTGCACCCCAGAATATGGTGGTTAATAACATCATTCCCCATAATTGGTGATCATAAAACCCTTGTGGCCATAAAGCGGGGTATGACACTACCGCAATAATATTAAAGCCAAATAATAATATGGCCATTGGCCGTGCAAATAGCCCAAGTACTAAAAAAATTGGCACTATTAATTCAATTGCTGTGCCGCTATAGGCAGCCCATAACCAAGGTAGAACCGGCACCTGATATTCATATTCAAATAAATACAGAGTGCTGTCCCAACTGTTATATTTAATCAGCCCGGATTTAAAAAATGCGATAGCAACCCAGACGCGACTAAAAAGTAACAGCAGTGGTTGTAGTGGTTGTACGAGTTGTTGAAAAAAAGTGTCGATGGTACGAATAAAATTAATCATCACTATTAACCTTGCAAATATCGTCAATTAAGTGGTGGTATAATAACTGCGGTAGTAGCGTTAATTGCGTTGTTGTTAAGGCAGCGATTGGACGTTGCTGCTGACAGTCAGTCACTAAAGTAACTAACTCTGGTGTGACTTGCTGTTGCCAAATTTGCCATTGGTAATGTTGCATCAGAGCTGTTTGTGGCTGATTAATATTCAATGTAGCTAATAATTGGTGTTGATCTGAATGCGAATGGTTAACTATTTCCCATAGCGACACTACCGCATATTGACTGCTAAAAGTGTCGGTTGATGTGGCAATATGAAAATAATATTGTTGTGGATTAATATGACTGGTGTTGTGTTCAAGTTGACGTAATTTTTGTAGCGGTAGACTGCCATCATGACAAGCTAAGCGGCTGACACAATCTCGTTGCCATTCTAGGCGTGCTAGATCAACTAAATAAGGCAGACTGGAAACCAATGCTGGTTGAGCGGCGATGGTGTTACTAAAATGAGCGCCATAAGTCGTGACATCCCCTTGCGGTAGCGGATGATTAAGTATGTGCTGTCGCGCGAGGTGGTTGAAACAATCATCACCAATCATGGCATTAACGGTGGTATAGACGGTTGCCAGAACGTCAGTTAAGCCAATAATAAAATTATTACAGTACAGTTGTAGCCGTTGCTGTGCACTGAAATGATGATTGACGACAGTCGTCGATAAATCATGCGGTTGATAGTGCAATGCCGCCGCAAATTGATGTTGTAACTGATGTAAATTAGGCGTGGTTGCTGATGATGGCATTGTCGAACTCCTTATCGATAATGGCTTGGGCCTTATCAGCTTCAGCCAATAATATTGCCAATGGTGGAATATCAGCATCCCATTCAATTAGTGTTGGTGTCTCGCTACCATGACGGTGAACCCACTGTTGATATAAATGCCATACCTGATCGCTGACAGGTTGGCTATGCGTATCTATCCAGATTTCACCTTGAGGCAGTTGTTTACGAATAAAGCCCGCGAGATGTATTTCTTGTACCACTGTAGGATCAATCGCGGCTAAATAAGTCTGACAATCAAAGCCATGGTTAAAACTGCTGACATAAATATTGTTTAAATCTAATAGCAGCCCACAGCCTGTTTGTTGTTGCACGGCCATTAAAAATTCCCACTCAGGAATCGTTGAGTGTTGAAACTGTAAATAGCTAGATGGGTTTTCAATTAATATTTGCCGTTGGAGTACATCTTGTACTTGTATTACTTTATTGCAAAAATTATTCAACGCTTCCTCTGTATAGGGTAACGGCAATAAGTCATTAAAATAGTGGCCATTAATTGAACTCCAACTAAGGTGATCTGAAATTAAAAACGGTTCTGTTTCAGTAACTAATTGTTTGAGTTGCTGTAAATGTTCAACATTAAGCGGATCGGCTGATCCTAATGATAATCCAATACCATGGCAGCTGATCGGGTAATGTGATTGTAATTGACGCAATTGTTGGCGCGCTAATGAATGAGGATTGAAATAGTTCTCACTGTGGATTTCCAGCCAACCCAGCGGTGGCTGTTGTGTGATAATTTCAATAATATGAGGTGAGCGTAAGCCCACCCCTATAGGTTGCTGGGATGAAAAGCCCACCAAGTTACGCTTCCTCAGTTGATCCGCCATGGAGGCGATCACATAACCCTTTTGGGACTACCACAAACGCATCTTTCTGAGCATCTTCTTTCGCAGATCCCGCACAAGAACTGGTTTTAGTGGCGCAATCATTCTTACCGGCTTTGCTGACGCCATAACACTTTTCCTTGGCCATTTTTTTACCCATTTCGTCAGCGACGGCGGATGTTGAAGCCAATGTTCCTGCTAACGCAATTAATCCAGTCATTGCTGATGCTAAGGCAATATTTGTCTTTTTCATGATAGTTCCTTGATTATGATGAGTGTTGGTTTGCTATGAATTAGTATTTTTTTAATGGCGTCAATGCGCCTTCAGAATAATAGACAGGGTAACCACGACATTTATTTCACTTAATGTTAATTATTTTAGTGTTAATGTTATTTTTGTGTTTCTGATTTTTGCGAAAATCAACACAAAGATATCGAAGCAATCTTTATTGGGGCTGGTATAATCGTCACCATTGTATAAATAACCAGTAGATAGCGATGGACGTTTCACTTCTATTAGATGGCCTCAATGACAAACAACGCGAGGCGGTGGCTGCGCCGTTGGGTAATCACCTAGTATTGGCGGGAGCCGGTAGCGGTAAAACCCGTGTGCTAGTGCATCGCATTGCTTGGTTGTTAGCGGTTGAACAAGCATCACCGTACTCGATTATGTCGGTAACGTTTACTAATAAAGCGGCTGCAGAAATGCGGGGTCGAATTAATGAATTAATGCACGGTTCAAGTGCAGGCATGTGGAATGGCACCTTCCATGGCTTATGTCATCGCATGCTACGTGCCCACTATTTGGATGCGCGCCTACCTGAAGATTTTAATATTTTAGATTCTGATGATCAGATGCGGTTATTACGTCGTTTGATTAAAGCGCAGAATTTAGATGAAAAGCATTGGCCTGCCCGTCAAGGTGCGTGGTATATCAACGGTAAGAAAGATGAAGGTTTACGCCCACAGCACGTTGAAACCTATAACGATCCGGTTGAGCAAACGTGGTTACGTATCTATAGCGCTTACCAAGAAGCTTGTGATCGTGCGGGCATGGTTGATTTTGCCGAGTTATTACTGCGCTCGTTTGAGTTATTACGCGATAACAAACATATTCGTGAACATTACCAAGCACGCTTTAAACATATTTTGGTGGATGAGTTTCAAGACACCAACAATATTCAATTTGCATGGCTACGGTTAATGGCTGGCCCCGATTGCCATGTGATGATCGTCGGTGATGATGACCAATCGATTTATGGGTGGCGTGGTGCGCAAGTTGAAAATATTCAGCGTTTTTTAAATGATTTTAATAACGCATCATCAATATTTTTGGAACAAAATTACCGTTCGACTGCCAATATTCTTAATGCTGCCAATGAGCTAATTGCCAATAATACTGCTCGTATGGGTAAGAATTTATGGACTGAAGATGGCGATGGCGAGCCGATTTCTTTGTATTCAGCTTTTAATGAACTTGATGAAGCCCGCTTTGCCGTCGGTAAAATCAAAGAGTGGCGTGAGCAAGGGGGAAGTCTTAGTGATACTGCCTTCTTATACCGTAGCAATGCGCAATCGCGAGTATTAGAAGAAGCATTGATTCAAGCGGGTATGCCATACCGTATTTATGGCGGCATGCGTTTCTTTGAGCGCCAAGAAATTAAAGATGCACTGTCTTATTTGCGTTTGATCAGCAACCGTAACGACGATGCTTCGTTTGAGCGGGTAGTTAATACACCGACGCGTGGTTTGGGCGATCGTACTTTAGAGACGATTCGTTTGGCAGCGCGTGATCGTGGTTTAACCATGTGGCAATCAAGTCTAGCGTTATTAGATGAGAAAGTGTTAGCGGGGCGTGCGGCCAATGCATTACAGCGTTTTATCGAATTAATTAATGCCTTAGAAGACGACACTGCGGAATTGCCAATGTACCAACAAACGGATGATGTTATTCGTCATTCTGGTTTACGGGCAATGTATGAACAAGAAAAAGGCGAAAAAGCCCAAGCGCGAATTGAGAACTTAGAAGAATTAGTCACTGCAACACGTCAGTTTGAAATTCCAGAAGAAGCAGCAGAGATGAGTCCGTTATCTGCTTTCTTAGCCCATGCGGCTTTAGAAGCTGGTGATGGTCAGGCAGATGCCTTTGAAGATGCGGTGCAATTGATGACCATGCACAGTGCTAAAGGTCTAGAATTTCCGATTGTATTTATGGTGGGTGTTGAAGAAGGGATGTTCCCAAGCTCACGTACCATTGAAGAAGCAGATCGGTTAGAAGAAGAGCGTCGCTTGTGTTATGTCGGTATGACACGGGCAATGAAGAAACTGTATATCACTTATGCTGAAATGCGACGCTTATATGGTAAAGATAATTTCCATAAGCCGTCGCGTTTTATTCGTGAAATTCCCGAGCAATATGTTGAGGAAGTACGAATGAAGGCGCAGGTTTCACGACCAGTGAGCAGTGGCCGTTTTAGTCAAACTCAAGTGAATAATAACTTCAATGAGACAGGCTTTAGTTTAGGGCTGCGAGTTCAGCATGCTAAATTTGGTGAAGGTACGATCATCAACTTTGAAGGCAGTGGCGCTCAAAGTCGTGTTCAAGTCGCCTTTAATGGCGAAGGTATTAAGTGGCTAGTGACCCAATACGCTAAGTTAACTGCCCTATAATATCTTTTGAATAAATAAGCCCGCCAGTGATGACCTATATGGTTAATCATTGGCGGGCTTTTTTTATGTGTTGAGAGGTTGCTATTGAGCGATGACCTTACCTTCACGACGTGGATCGGCTGCACCAATTAACTGCTTTGGTGTAATACTGATTGCCTGAATACCCGAATTGAGATCTTTGACTGCTGTCTTATAACCTAATTGTTCAAATTTAGGTGCCCATGCCGTGGCCGAAGTATTTTGCTCAAGTTCAAAGGTACCAAAGCGATTATTGATATTTGGTAAGTTAATGGCTTGCTGTAAATCCATTCCCCAATCAATGTAAGCTACCAAGGTTTTAGCTATATAACCAATAATTTGACTGCCGCCAGGTGAGCCAATGGCTAACACCGGTTGATTATTATGCATCACAATTGTCGGTGCCATTGACGAGCGTGGTCTTTTGCCCGGTTCAATTCGATTTGCAATCGGTTTGCCATCAATGTGGCTGCGAAATGAAAAGTCGGTTAATTCATTATTGAGTAAGAAGCCACCGACCATTAACCGTGAACCAAAACTGTTTTCAATGGTAGAGGTCATAGAGACCACATTCCCTTGGCGATCGACTATCGCAAAATGGGTGGTTGACGGTAATTCAATGGCTTCATCTGTTGTTTGAAGGCTGGCATGATCCCATGGTGGTGATCCTGCTTCGACGGTAGTTAATTTTTTATTGGTGGCCAATAATTGTGCTCGCTGATGAATGTAAGCGGCATCAAGTAAGCCTTTAGTCGGCATCGGTACGTAGTCACTGTCAGCCATATAACGACCCCGATCAGCAAACGCTAATCGAGAGGCATCACCAATTAAACGCCAGCTATTAATATTTTTGGCGCCCATTTTAGTTAATGGGTAGTGATTGAGCATCGCCATTATTTGGCCAAGCGTTAATGCGCCAGAGCTAGGAGGACCCATACCACAAATTTGATATTGATGATAAGGCGCACAGATTGGTGCTCGCTGCTTTACTTTATAGCTCGCTAAATCAATGCTGCTCAGGACACCAGGATTGCCGACGGCATTTTGAACAGTATTAACTATCTCACGTGCAATATCGCCTTGATAAAATGCTTTTTGGCCATAATCGGCAATTTTACGTAGGGTATCGGCATAAGGCTGATTAATTAATTTTTGACCTGCTTGAATGGGTTGACCTTGGTTATTAAAAAAATAATTTTTAGTGACAGGCCAGCGTTGCAAGTGAGTGGCATCTTTAGCCACTAATGCGGCTAATCGAGGGCTAACAATAAAGCCATTTTTAGCCAGTTTTATAGCTGGTTGAAACAGTTGTTTCCATTCTAATTGTCCGTATTGCTGGTGGCTATTCCATAACAATTTAATTGTACCGGGCGTACCGACGGAGCGGCCACCGACAACCGCATCATAAAACGCTAATGGTCGCCCTTCTTTATCCTGAAATAGGCGTGGTGTTACTGCAAAAGGTGCTGTTTCACGGCCATCAAAGGTCGTCATTTGGTGGTTATCGTTATCCCAATAGACTAAAAATCCGCCACCACCAATGCCCGATGACTGTGGTTCAACTAAGCCTAAAACCAATTGGGTCGCGACCATTGCATCAATAGCATTCCCTCCTTTACGTAACATGGCCGCTCCCGCTTCACTGGCATAGTGATTGGCTGTAGCGATCATCCATTGCTTACCTTGGACTAATTGTGATGGCTGTTGAGCGACATTCGTTTCAGGAATGATGTTATCACTCAGTTGTTGTGCGGAAGCGGTAAATATTGGCACCGTACAACTGCAGATTATGGCAAAACGTAATAGTGATGACGTGATTTTGAGCATAACAGATCCTTGTAATCAGCAACGCAAAAAGAGGAGGGGCTATGTAGTACCTTAATGGGATTAATGATGGCAGAAAAAACACCGTATATCTCATTATTTTTAAATATTATTAGCGATATTCTTAATTAAAGATGTTGGTTTTAATGAATTACAGCTGTTGTAATGGCATTAATTGGGAAATATCTAAGATAACTCGAGCAATAAAGCATGAAATGTTGAGGTTAATATTACGACTGTTGAATAACTGACCGATGATAAATGAATAAATAATTAATAGGTTATTATTTAAATTTCTTATTAATTATCTAGTTAATTGATTTGTTAATACTAATGGTTAAAAAAATTCAAAAAAGAGAACACGCTAAAATGAATAAATTCAGTAACAGATAAAGATTGATGCTGAAAAGGGTATTGATAACGGTTAGCTCGTTGGTGTTTAACGGGTGATTCTGAGGCTGAATACGATTAAGGTATCTTTTTTTAGTCAAGGAAAATAACTATCGAGGCTGGAGGCTAACTCGCATCTACTACTCATTTAGGTATAGAATGGCAGCCTTGTTTAGCGAAGAGTCTTACTATGTCAGCTGTTGTTCCTTTGCTCATGTCGCCATCCTTATTATCCAGCCAAGATATTTTGCAGGATGTGTTTGGCTATCAAGAATTTAGGCAGGGACAGCAAGCAGTAATTGACGCGATCACTGCGGGCAATGACTGTTTAGTGATTATGCCTACTGGTGGTGGTAAATCATTGTGTTACCAAATTCCGGCGTTAATGATGACGGGACTAACCTTGGTGATTTCGCCGTTAATTTCGCTAATGAAAGATCAAGTTGACCAATTGAATGCTAACGGTGTTAGTGCAGGATGCATTCACTCTGCTATGTCACGAGAAGAGATTCAAGCAACATTTGATGCGATGCAAAAGGGCGAGTTGCGATTAGTCTATGCTTCGCCTGAGCGGGTGTTAATGCGTGATTTTATTGATCGGTTGCAGCAACTTGATTTGGCTATGGTGGCTGTTGATGAAGCCCATTGTGTTTCTCAATGGGGGCATGATTTTCGACCGGAATATGCGGCATTAGGGCTACTAAAACAGCAGTTTTCACCATTACCAGTAATGGCGTTAACGGCGACAGCTGATGATGCTACGCGACAAGATATTATTAGTCGGTTGGAATTAACCGATCCTCATTGCTATTTGGGTAGCTTTGATCGCCCTAATATTCGTTACACCCTCTGGGAAAAACATAAACCGTTAACGCAATTAAGCCGCTATTTGGCGACGGTGCGCGGCCAGTGCGGCATTATTTATTGTAATAGCCGTAAGAAAGTTGAGCAGATCAGTGAAAAACTGTGTGAGAGTGGCATTCGTGCCGCGGCGTATCATGCAGGTATGGAACACCCGCAGCGAGTGGCGGTGCAAGATGCTTTTCAGCGAGATGATATTCACGTGGTAGTGGCGACTGTCGCATTTGGTATGGGAATTAATAAACCCAATGTGCGGTTTGTGGTCCATTTTGATATTCCGCGTAATATTGAATCGTATTATCAAGAAACCGGACGAGCAGGACGCGATGGTTTACCTGCTGAAGCGTTATTACTTTACGATCCGGCTGATTTAGCGTGGTTACGACGCTGTGTTGATGAAAAACACCATGATGCGCAGCGTGAGGTTGAATTACATAAGTTGCATGCGATGGGGGCTTTTGCTCAAGCGCAAAGTTGCCGTCGCCAAGTGTTATTGCATTATTTTGGTGAAGATCAACGCCAAGGGTGTGGTAACTGCGATGTTTGCCTTGATCCTCCGCAACAATTTGATGCCGTTGAGGCGGCTCAAAAAGCATTGTCGTGTGTATATCGCGTTAATCAGAATTTTGGTATTACCTATGTGGTTGATGTACTGCGGGGAATGCAGAATCAACGTATTCGCGAGTATGGCCATGATAAATTAACCACTTATGGTATTGGACGTGACTATAGCCATGAATATTGGGTGAGTATTTTACGCCAATTGATTCACCGTGGTTTTTTAACTCAAAATATCAGTCGCAATTCGGTGTTACAACTTACCGAACAAGCACGGCCATTATTACGTGCTGAAATGGCGTTATCATTGGCGGTGCCACGGCTTGATACTGCGGTTCGTAGCAGTAAAGTAGATCGAATGGCCAATCGTCAGTATGACAAAAAATTATTTGCCAAGTTACGCAAACTACGCAAAGCCATTGCAGATGAGGAAGATATTCCCCCTTACGTGGTCTTTAATGATGCCAGCTTAATGGAAATGGCGGAACGATTGCCTAGTTCAAAAGGTGAGTTTTTAGCTATTAATGGGGTAGGCCAACGTAAACTAGAAAAATTTGGCGTGGTATTTCTACAACTGATTGGTGATCATTTAATGGCTGTGGATGAGCATCATTAACGGTACTGGATTATGCAATATACGTTGATTCAGCTTCAAATAAATCTTAAACAAGGTACGTTGCTAGTGACGCCAGTAGCATTTGAGTTTGATGATTTTGCTGTGATTGCGACGGCATTATTACAGCGGTTAGATGCGGTATTGGTGGCGCAAGAGTACAGTGCTGACCTTCAGCAATGGTTAATTGATTTTGAAGGATGCCAGTTATTACTCAAAGCGGAGTATTACAGCGCCTCAATGTGGCTGGAGTTATTGACCTTAAATGACCTTGAGCATTTAATTTTTATTCAACAGTTATTGTCTCACTACTAGGCAAATAAATGCTGTGCTGTATAATCGCCGCCCTGGTGTTGCTGGTGGTTATCGCTGGCAATGAAAATGTTTGGGTTCCCTCCCCCCAATGACAAAAAGGTCTTCCATGACTGTTTTATCCAACGCAACAACATCTAATGTAACAACGACTGCTTTTTCGGCAGCTCAACAACATAAAGCTTTATCATATTTAGTCGCGTTTCACTTATTAGTGATCGCCTCAAGTAATTATTTAGTTCAACTCCCGTTTACTATTTTTGGTTATCACACCACTTGGGGGGCATTTACCTTTCCATTTATTTTCCTTGCGACTGATCTGACGGTACGTATTTTTGGTGCGGGTATGGCACGCAAAATTATTTGGCGAGTAATGGCGCCAGCACTTATCGTATCGTATGTGTTGTCAGTGTTATTCTTTCAAGGTCAATATCAGGGCTTTGCTCATTTGGCAGAATTCAATCTTTTTGTTGCTCGTATTGCGATAGCGAGTTTTATGGCGTATCTACTGGGACAAATATTGGATGTGTCAGTCTTTAATCGCCTTCGTCAAATGAAACAATGGTGGATTGCACCCACTGCATCGACCATTATCGGTAATGCGCTTGATACGCTCGCTTTTTTCAGTATTGCGTTTTATCACAGCCCAGATGCATTTATGGCTCAAAATTGGACTGAAATCGCGTTGGTGGATTACAGCTTTAAATTAATTATTAGTCTGGGTTTGTTTGTGCCTTTGTATGGAGTACTGCTTAATTATTTGATTAATAAGCTAACGACATTAAAACAAGCCTCACTTTCAAACACGGCAAGCGTGACTAAGTAAGGAATGATTGATTTTTATAATCGAAAAGAAATCGGCTGCGGCCGATTTTTTTTAAGTAAATGAAAGGATGCTAAGTAATGACTGAAATAGTGGTACGGATTGGAACGGTAGATGAAGCTGTTACCGTATTGACCGGGATTAATGAATTAAGCTCTGGTGTTGATGCTGCGATGATACGGCAACGATTTGCTCATCAGCCAGCGTTGATTTTGGTGGCTGAATATCAACAACAATTAGTTGGTGTGAAAATGGGTTATGCTTTATCTGATCACGTTTTTTATAGCTGGCTTGGGGGAGTATTGGCCTGTGGACGTGGACTGGGTATTGCTCAAAAATTATTAGAAGCGCAAGAAGCATGGGTAGTGGCACAATCACAATATACGGTGATTAACGTTAAATCACGTAACTGTTTTCCAGCGATGTTACGGCTATTGTTTAGAAATGGCTATGCTATTGAAAATATGGAAAAGAAAGGGCAATTACGTGATTATCGATTATGTTTTACCAAGACGGTTAACTAACAGCTTTATTCTAAATGAAAATTATTCTCAATTAAGTGTTGCAACTTAGTTGAGAATGGTTATTATTAACGGGCTTTCAAGCAACAGAGAAACCCCTTTTTCTGTTGCTTGGGCACGACATTGCTCACATTGCTTCCAGTGTACTTCAGCTTGGTAATGGTAATTAGTGTAGGGCTAAAAACCGATTACTACTTCTGCTGAGCGACGCATCACACAGTGCGTCGCTTTTTCTTTTTTAAGGGGGTAGTTTCTATTATGCTGCTTAGGCTAATTTTATTAACTCTCGTACCAGTTTATTGATTCCTGTTGCTGCTTCAGTGATATTTGTTGCTAGCATATAAGCAGGCGTGGTTAGTAGACGTCGTTTCTGATCTAAAACAAAATCATCAACAGGGCACTGAATATGCTCACCTCCCATGGCGTTAAATGCGGCTGCGGTGTCAGGATCATCACCGATCGTGGCCTTTGCACCAGAGCCATAGATCTGTGGGATCAAGGTTGGCGCAATGCATAAATAGCCCGCAGGTTTATTGGCTTGAGCAAAAGCCTGGCAGGCCAGTTTAACGTCTTCATTGATCTGACATGCACTGCCATGAAGGGCAAAATCAGATAAATTGTTAGCAACACCAAATCCGCCAGGAACCAGTAGCGCATCGTAGTCATTAATATTTAATTGGGTAACATTTGAAATATTGCCACGCGCAATTCGTGCCGATTCGACCAAAACATTACGAGTCTCATGGCTCACTTGACCGTTAAGGTGATTAATGACTTGATGTTGATCGATGTTAGGAGCAAAACAGTGCCAACTTGCTCCTTGTTGCTCAATCGCCAATAAAGCTAATACCGCTTCATGGATCTCGGTTCCATCAAATACACCAGAACCGCTTAAAATTACCGCAATTTTCTTCATAATGGCATCCTAACTAATCAAATAGACTTATATTGTTGTTATTATTGGCTTGGTTAAGATTATCTAGCTAAGGTTGTCCACAATCAATGATCAATATGGGATCGAGGATCTAATTTAAGCTTTCTTATTAAGTATATGAAAATAAATACAATCATGAGTAATTTTTATTTTCACATAAAAAACGATCAACTGGCGCAAATTAAATACTAACAAAGTTATCCACAGAAAATGGATGAATAACACAAAACAGCAGTTAACAGTTGCGGTTGAGCATGGCATTCTAGTAAATATTGCATTTTTTCTGTGGTGTAGGGATAAAATTGGTCGATAATAGACCTAACCTGAACTACTTTCGCTCGGATATAAGAATAACCTTATGGCTACGATTCCTGAAAATCCATTGATCCTTATAGATGGATCCTCTTACCTTTATCGCGCTTACCATGCCGCACCCAATTTCACTAATTCAGACGGTGAACCAACAGGTGCAATTTATGGTGTGGTTAATATGTTACGCAGCATGTTGCGTCAGTTTTCAACTGATCGTATTGCGGTTATCTTTGATGCCAAAGGTAAGACATTCCGTGATGAGATATACCCTGAATATAAAGCAAATCGCCCTCCGATGCCGGATGATCTTCGCGGTCAGATTGAGCCATTACATGCAGTGATTAAGGCGATGGGATTACCGTTGATCGCGATCTCTGGCGTTGAAGCGGATGATGTGATCGGTACGCTAGCAACTCAGGCATCTAAACAGGGAATGCCGGTATTGATCAGTACTGGTGATAAAGACATGGCGCAACTGGTTGATCAACATGTTACTTTGATCAATACCATGACGGATGTAGTGATGGATGCCGCCGGCGTTAAGGAAAAATTTGGTATTGGCCCTGAGCTGATTATCGATTACTTAGCGTTAATGGGGGATAAGGTTGATAACATTCCTGGCGTTCCTGGTGTTGGAGAGAAAACGGCGACAGCGTTATTGCAAGGTCTTGGTGGCTTAGATACTTTGTATGCCAATCTTGATGATATTGCGCCGCTAGGTTTTCGTGGCTCAAAAACCATGGCTAAAAAGCTGCTTGATAATAAAGAAGCGGCTTACATGTCTTATAAGTTAGCGACTATCAAGCTTGATGTTGAATTAGAACTTACTCCTGAACAATTATGCAAAGGTGTACCAGACACTGATGCACTGACTGAATTGTTTGGTAAATTACAGTTCCGTCGCTGGCTAACTGAAATGTTGGATGGCAGTGATGGTCGTATTGTTGCTGATGAAAGTGCAGCAACTTCTACAACTGAACCAAAAGTTGTTGCGCCAACCATTGATCGTAGTGGTTATGAAACCGTACTTGATGAAGTAAGTTTTAATAACTGGGTAGCTCAGTTAAAAAATGCTGACGTATTTGCGTTTGATACTGAAACCGATGGCCTTGATTACATGACGGCTAATTTAATTGGGGTCTCATTTGCGGTTGAAGAAGGTAAAGCTGCTTATGTCCCTGTCGCTCATGATTATTTAGATGCGCCAGCACAGCTTGATCGTGATTGGGTGTTAGCACAATTAAAACCATTATTAGAAGACGAAACTTTAGCAAAAGTCGGTCAAAATTTAAAATTTGATGCCAGCATTGTTGCGCGATATGACATTGATATGCAGGGTATTAAATTTGATACTATGCTTGAATCTTATGTTTATAACAGTGTTGTTGGTCGTCATGATATGGACAGCCTAGCACTGCGTTACCTTGAGCATAAAAATATCAGTTTTGAAGAGATTGCGGGTAAAGGTAAGAAGCAATTGACCTTTAATCAAATCGATCTTGAGCAGGCGGGTCCTTATGCTGCTGAAGATGCAGATATTACGCTGCGGCTACATAATGCGTTATATCCAAAAGTTGCCGCTGATGAAAAGCTAAATAAAGTGTTTGAAACGATTGAAATGCCGTTAGTTCCTGTTTTATCTCGTATGGAACGTACTGGTGTTTACATTGATAGTGCTTTGTTAGGCGCGCAATCTATCGAGTTGGCACAACGGTTAGATGAAATTGAAAAACTGGCTTACGAATTAGCAGGTGAAGAATTTAATTTAAGTTCTCCTAAGCAATTACAGGCAATCTTGTTTGAGAAAATGGCTTTGCCAGTTATTAAAAAAACCCCATCAGGCACCCCATCGACCAATGAAGAAGTGCTACAAGAACTTGCTTTAGATTACCCATTACCAAAATTATTATTAGAATACCGTGGCTTAGCAAAATTGAAATCCACATATACTGATAAATTGCCCAAAATGGTGAATGTAGCAACAGGTCGAGTTCACACGTCTTATCATCAGTCTGGAACCGTCACAGGACGCTTGTCTTCAAGTGAGCCGAACTTGCAAAATATTCCAGTTCGTAATCAAGAAGGACGTCGTATTCGCCAAGCGTTTGTTGCCAAACCGGGATATAAAATTCTTGCTGTCGACTACTCTCAAATTGAATTGCGTATTATGGCGCATCTTTCTGGTGATCCCGCGTTATTGGATGCATTCCGCCATGGTAAAGATATTCATGCAGCAACTGCAGCTGAAATTCTAGGATTAGCAATTGATGATGTGAGCACCGAGCAACGTCGACGTGCAAAAGCAATTAACTTTGGTCTAATTTACGGCATGAGTGCATTTGGTTTAGCCAAGCAACTTGATATGGGTCGTAATGAAGCACAAGATTACATGAATGTCTATTTTGAACGCTACCCTGGCGTTTTAGACTACATGGAAAGTACTCGTAATAGTGCGGCTGAATTGGGCTACGTTGAAACCTTATTTGGTCGTCGTTTGTATCTTCCTGATATTAAAGCGCGTAATGGTTTACGTCGTAAAGCCGCTGAACGTGCAGCGATTAACGCCCCAATGCAAGGGACTGCGGCTGATATTATTAAATTAGCTATGATTGCAGTTGATGAGTGGGTACAGCAGCAACCACAAGGGCAAGTTAGTTTGTTAATGCAAGTACACGATGAATTGGTATTTGAAGTGGAATCATCAGTATTAGACAGTGTTACCGCTAAAGTTCAAGAGTTAATGGAGCAAGCGGCAACCTTAGCTGTACCATTAATTGCTGATGCGGGCTACGGTGACAACTGGGATCAAGCCCACTAATTAATGCTGTTATGTCTTGATAAGTAAATTATAGCTGATCGTAAGATTGGCTATTTTTTTGTTAAAATTAAGAACACTTATGTAAAAATTACTTACAATATTATGAAAAAAAACTACAACAAGGGCTTCCAAAAACTGAGTGATTGATATACAGTTGATGACGTAGGGTACAGAGGTAAGATGTTCTATCTTTCAGACCTTTTGTTTCACGTTATTGGATTTGGCTGATTCAGCTGCCCCAGTCTATTTATTGGACTGGGGCGTTTTTTATGGGGCCAATATCAAATCTATCTTCGTCATTACGTTCTTATTGTCTGCTTTTTTTATTTTATTATTTCTCATTTTGATATTAATCACGACTGTTCTGCGTTTGTTTTCCATACAAAAATAACCATATTGTTGTTTTTTTATGATAACTATCACTTATTTTTAGCGTTCTGATCTATTTTTGAAGCTGATTTGTATTTGCTAACATATTTTTTAGAGCAAATACTTTAAATTTTAATTTGGTAGGCTATAATAACAACAGCTTCTTGTTCATATTTGGTTTTGTTGGTTAGTCATCATAACTTGCCGACAAACAAAGACATGGAATAGCCATTCTCGGCATTGAGAATGGCTTTTTTTTTGGTTTTTTTTTGAACAACGGATGATGTAATTTTATTCCAGAAAAAGATTAAATTATCAGCAATTAGCAAACTTGTTTTTTGTTTAAAATAATGTGCTATTACTAATAGAATTAGCTGATGTACGGCAAAGGGTGAACATTAGTATCGAGGCGGGAGGAGGAGCGATAAACCCCACCAAAGGTGATGGGGCTTAATATTATTTATTGCGTGATAATTTTATTCTGCAGAAGGTAGATTAAAAACATCACTATCGTCAGCGGCAAGTACACGTTGACGTTCTAGTTCAGGTGCATACCATTCATCAAGTTTACGACGGACTTGATCAACGCCAATCCCTTTCAATGAAGAGAAAGCTTCAACCTGAACGTTACCGCCAAATTCTTTCGACATTTCACGGATTTTTAATACTTGTGCTTTACGTGCACCGCTTTTTAATTTGTCTGCTTTAGTCAATAGTACTAAGACTGGCAAACTGCTTTCAATCGCCCAATTAATCATTTGCTGATCAAGATCTTTCATTGGGTGACGAATATCCATTAATACCACTAAACCTTGTAAACATTCACGGCGTTGTAGGTATTCACCTAATGCTTTTTGCCATTTAAGTTTTAGTTCAAGTGGTACTTGAGCAAAACCGTAGCCTGGTAAGTCAATCAAGTTACAGCCATTAATGACTTCAAACATGTTGATTAATTGAGTACGGCCAGGGGTTTTGGAAGTACGAGCCAAACCTTTTTGATCAGTCAGGCGATTTAGTGCACTTGATTTACCCGCATTGGAGCGACCAGCAAATGCGATCTCAACGCCGGCATCTTGTGGCAAGTGACGAATGTCCGGTGCACTTGTGATAAAACTGGTATTTCTATAGTTGAGAGGTTGATTCACTGTTAACTCCGTCAAGCACTTATGTTGTAAAAAAAGCGCTTTTTTGTGAAATTGTCTAAGATATATTAAACCGTGTTTGGTTTATGGTCGTATTGTATACCATGTCACTGAGCATTACTTGTGGTACGGAAGCTCTATAATTATAAATGGAATGTCATGAAAAAATTATTTTTAATATTTACCCTTGCGGCGAGTTATTCAGCTTGGGCGCAAGGTGATATCGATGCGGGTAAATTAAAAGCCACCACTTGCGTTGCATGCCACGGTAGTGACGGTAATGCAATCATAAGTCAATATCCTAAGTTAGCAGGTCAACATGCTAACTATTTAGCGAAACAACTTGCTGACTATAAATTAGCGGTAACCAGTAGCGGTGCTCAAGGTCGCAGTAATGCGGTAATGGCGGGTATGGCAGCAGCACTCTCCACTACCGATATGGTAGATCTCGGCGCTTATTTTTCCTCTCTGCCTATTTCGGGCAATACCACTCCTGAAAATGTTATTGCAATAGCTGAGCCATTATACCGTTTTGGTGATTCAGAACGGGGTATTGCTGCATGTATTAGCTGTCATGGCCCTCGTGGCAATGGCACCAGTCTCTCGGGTTTTCCTAAAATTTCGGGTCAAAATGCACAATATATTCAATTACAATTACAAGCATTTCGTTCTAGTGTTCGCAATAACGACCTCAATGCTATGATGCGCTCGGTGGCTGCTAAGCTCAGTGATGATGAAATTTCAGCCCTCTCTGCTTACGTTGGCGGTTTGCATTAGAAGGAAAATGATCCTTATCATGACAAACGTTGCTGAGTGTTACTGTTTGTTAATATTTTGGCAACGGTAGTTTCGCCTGTGATGTTGTAAGAGATCGACCATTGGTATAGGTAGTTATAATGATTTGATTTGTAGTCGATTATTTTTTTGTTTATAGAACATAGACTTGTTTATTGGCGATAATTACGTATCAAAAAGTGTGATCTTGATACGTTGTTTTAATGATGACTTCAGGTAAATTACTCCCTGTCGACAAGGAGTGCGACACAGGAAGGAAGCGCTAGGATAGCTTAAGCAGTGACGCTTAAAGGAACACAGGATGTCTGGTCAGGAGACCAGGGTTGATGCGGGATGCGTAGGAATTTGTCAAGGTAGACACTCAAGGAAAGAGAATAGCTATAGCAATATAGCTCAGGTACATCAGGATGATGTACCGCATAAGGATGGTGGTATAGTTATTGGAGCGTAACATTGCGATAGGGATCGCCAACTTAGGATGAGTTGTTAAACCATGGATGGGTTAAAATGGATGCGAAAATTCACTAGGATGGTGACGAACGATATCGACATGGATAGCAATTATAATAAATGGATATTTGTTAAACTGGGACGTTGCTTGCTGGTTACGGAAAGACTAGACAGAATTAATAAGCTCATAGCTTACCCCATAGAGCGATAGGTGCAGACCTGTCGCTTTTTTTTCGTCTAAATTTTGCCGTGAGTGAAAGTTATTATTATGATTTAAGTGTAATGTTTTACTTTCAGCCTCGATAAAATAGCCGAATAAATTGAACAATTTGTCAGCAGAACTACATCTTAACCGCAATTGGGTATAGAATAGCCCGCTCGATTTTGCACCGCTGCTGCTGTTCGTCAACATTCAGTTGGTGCGGAGAAGATAATGGATAGATGCCCGCTTTGTGAAAGTACAGATAATCGCTGGTTGGTGGCAGACACTAAACGTGATTATTTTCGTTGCTTACAATGTGCATTAATTTATGCCGATTCGACAACTCATTTAACGTCGTCCCAAGAAAAATCTGTTTATGACCAACATCGGAATAATCCTGATGATGCGAGTTATCGACAATTTTTAGGGCGATTGGCCACACCGTTGATAACACGATTATCATCGCCGCCGTTATTGGGGTTAGATTTTGGTAGTGGCCCAGGGCCGACCTTGTCAGTGATGTTGGCTGAAATGGGGTATACTATGACTATCTACGATCCCTATTTTGCGGCGCAGCCTGCTGCATTAGACGATCAATATGATTTTGTTACTTGCACAGAAGCAATCGAGCATTTTTATCAGCCTGCGAAGGAATGGGGGCTGTTGCTACGTTTGGTCAAACCCGGCGGTTGGCTGGGTATTATGACTAAGCTAGTAACCGACACTGATGCTTTTGAGCATTGGTACTACAAGAACGACCCAACCCATGTTAGCTTTTTTAGCCATGATACGTTTTGCTTTTTAGCGCAACGAGATGGTCTTGAAGTTGAGTTTGTTGGAAATGATGTGATTTTGCTGAGGAAACCCCAGTAATGACCCGTAAGAAAAGAGCGCGCACCGTAGGTTCAGAAGGCCCTGCTGTATACCGTGAGAAATCAAATAGTAAAGTTGATGTTGAGACTCGTGAACGCCAAAAAGCGAAAAAACGTAAAGGCTTAAAATCAGGAAGTCGTCATTCTGCTGTTGAAGATAATAAACAGCGTAATGGTGGCCAGAAAAAAGATCCACGTTTAGGTAGCAAAAAATTAGTTCCGCTAATTGTTGAGCCTAAAAAGCCACAAACAAAACAGCAACGTCGTTTATCTGCAGAGCAAGAACTTGCGATGCTAGAAAATGATGCACAATTGATGGTATTACTCGATCGAATTGATGCTGGTGAAAAATTAGGTGCAGGTTTACAAAAGCAAGTTGATTTGAAGTTAGACCGTATTGAACGTCTAATGAAGCAACTTGGTTTATTTGATGATGTTGAAGAAGAAGCATCAGCACCTGTTACAAAAAGTGCTAAATCTAAACCTCGTTCAGATGATGATTTATTAGCGCAATTTGAAAATATGGATTTTGATAATTTCGATAAGGAGTAACCGTTGCAGGGAATTACACTTCTATTTGTTATTGGTGGCGTTATTGTTGCTGGATTAGCACTTTACGCTGGATTGTTATTGGCTAAGCTTTATAAGCAGCAACAGCGGCATAAATTATTTTTAGCCCGTGCTGCTGAGCAACAAGCTGAAGCAATTAAAGCCAGAAATGACAATATATTAGAAAGCGTCTTTATTATCGCAATGGCATGTAAACAAGAACAATGTGATATGTCTGAAGCCGCGATTCGGTTATATAAATTAATGGAAGTGTTGCAAGCAGATAAACAAGTTGATTTTGCAGCAACGTATCCGGCCTTAACTGACTTGTACCAAGTGGTTAAAGATATGCCGCGAGGCGATGCGCGTCAGTTAATAGAGAAACAAAGCCGAATGCGCCTCGATCTTGAACGCATGAAAGCCGAGTCCCGGTTACAAGCTGAGATCAAACTTGAATTGGATGCCATCCTGTCAACTAAGGTTTAACTCGTCATTGCTATTATTAACACCGCCATTTATTGGCGGTGTTTGTTTTTGTTCAGAGTGTAAATTGAACAGCAGGGAAGGGATAGGTTTACTTTTCACCAAATGGTGACACACTCTAGTTATTCTACATTCACACATTGGAACAATGTCATGTCAAATGAGCAGATTATTTGGGATCAGGCCCTGATTGAAAAATATAATTATTCAGGCCCGCGTTATACTTCTTACCCGACCGCACTAGAATTTAATCAAGCATTTACTTCTGCTGAATTTGAGATGGCATGTCAGCAATACCCTGATCGTAAACTGTCGCTTTATATCCATATTCCATTTTGTCACAAGCTTTGTTATTACTGTGGTTGTAATAAAATCATTACTCGCCATCAGCATAAAGCGGATCAATATTTAGATGTGCTTGAGCAAGAAATTAACCAGCGTGCGACTTTACTGGGTGATCGTCACGTTAGCCAATTACATTTTGGTGGCGGTACGCCGACGTTTTTAACTGCGGCTCAAATTACTCGTTTAATGACAGCACTACGCCGTGCATTTAATTTTGATGCTGATGCTGAAATCAGTATTGAAGTTGATCCTCGTGAAATTGAATTGAGTATTCTTGACCACCTTCGCAGCGAAGGCTTCAACCGTTTAAGTATCGGGGTACAAGATTTTAATAAAGACGTGCAGAAGTTAGTTAACCGTGAGCAAGATGAAGCGTTTATTTTTGCGATGGTGGAACGTGCACGTGAATTAGGTTATCGCTCAACCAATCTTGATTTAATTTATGGCTTACCATTGCAAACTCAAGCTCTGTTTGCTGAAACATTACAGCAAGTGTTGACCATGAAACCCGGACGATTGTCGGTGTTTAACTATGCGCACATGCCGACCTTGTTTGCTGCTCAACGTAAAATTCATGAAGATCAACTCCCTTCAGCGACAGAAAAATTAGCGATTTTACAAGATACAATTGCGACCCTAACAGGGGCTGGGTATCAGTTTATTGGTATGGATCACTTTGCGCTGCCAAATGATGAATTAGCGGTTGCGCAGCGTGATGGTATTTTGCACCGTAATTTCCAAGGTTACACCACTCAAGGTGATTGTGACTTATTGGGTATGGGTGTTTCTGCTATTTCAATGATTGGTGATTGCTATGCGCAGAACCAAAAAGAATTGAAGTTGTATTATAGTCAAATGGCAGAGCTGCAAACGGCATTGTGGAAAGGGGTAACTTTAGATGCGGATGACTTGTTACGTCGTGAAGTGATCAAAGCACTCATTTGTAATTTCCAGTTAGATAAACGTGCGATTGAAACTGAATTTAATATTGATTTTGATAGCTACTTTAGCGAAGACTTACAATTATTACAGACATTTATTAATGATGAATTAGTGACTGTGGGTGACAATATTATTTATGTTGAGCTAAAAGGTCGTTTATTAATTCGTAATATTTGTATGTGTTTTGATAAATATTTACGTGTTCGCGCTCGTCAGCAGCAATTCTCTCGCGTGATCTAAACTAATAGAGCGATAAAAAACGCCTCGGTTTCACGTGAAACCGAGGCGTTTTATTATGTGTATCATTGGTCGTTAGTACGACGTTAGTATCACTTGTTGGTGATTAACCTCGTTTGCTAGCGATATCGCGTAGCGCCTGCTTTTCTGCCTTAGATAAGAATGCTAACTCAAGGCCATTGATTTGCGCTTGGCGAATTTGAGCTGCGCTTAAACCAACTTTCGGTGCCGCCACTTCGTATTCATATGGCAATTCAATGCCTTCAACCGCAGGATCATCGGTATTTAAGCAAGCTAAAATACCGTGTTCAAGGAAGGCTTTAACGGGGTGTTGAGTAATGTCAGTGACTGTACTGGTTTGAATATTTGAAGTGATACAAGATTCAATACCAATGCGATGCTCAGCAAGGTAATCCATAAGCTTCAAATCGCTAATTGCTTTGACACCATGACCAATACGAACAGCGCCAAGCTCATTGATTGCCTGCCACATACTTTCTGGTCCCGCTGCTTCACCTGCATGAACCGTAATCTGTAATCCAGCATCACGTACTTGTTTAAAGTGCGAGATAAATTGGGTGCCAGGTTGACCAAGTTCATCACCGGCAAGGTCAATAGCAACTAATTGGTCTTTGTGGCTAAGTAATGCATCAAGTTCTTGCTGGCAAGCTTGTGTACCAAAAGTGCGGCTCATGATGCCAATTAGGTTTGCTTTAATGCCAAAATCTCGGCAACCGGCAGCAACACCATCAGCAATTGCCTCTACTACACCAGCAATTGGTAAGTTGTGTTTCATTGCCATATAGTAAGGTGAGAAACGCAATTCGGCGTAATCAATTTGAGCGTTAAGTGCGTCTTCAACATTCTCGTAAGCGACACGACGGCAAGCATCCAAATCACCTAATACCGCTACTCCCCAATCTAATTTACTTAGGAAGGCGACTAGACTTGGTTCAGCTTCAACAATCTGCACGTGTGGGCGTAAAGCTTCAATTTCGATTGCTGGCAGAGCAATATTAAATTGCTGGCCCAATTCTAAGATAGTTTGGGGGCGAATATTACCATCAAGGTGGCGGTGAATATCCGTTAGTGGAAGATCTTTGTTTATCATGATTATTATACTGTCCAAAGATAATGATGACCTAAGTATACGCAATCACTAAATGACATTCACCACTGTTGCAGATAAATGTGCGTTAGTGCAAATTGGCGTCACAATAGAGTGGTGTTGTCATGGTGAATTTTAATCATGAATGTGCAATTCTTTAAGTTTACGAGTGAGAGTATTTCGGCCCCAACCGAGTAATTTAGCCGCTTCTTGTTTATGGCCATGGGTATGCTGCAAGGCGGTTTGTAGTAAAATTTTTTCAAACTGAGGTAAAGCTTCTGCTAATAAGTCAGCTTCTCCTTGTTGCAAAGCATGTTGTGCCCATTGCTCTAAGCCTTGATGCCAGTGTTGAGGTTCAGTGTTGGCTGTAGGTACGATTGTTGTTTCACTAATTTCTGGCGGTAAATCGGCGGGTAATATTTCATTGCCACTTGCCATGACGGTTAGCCAACGACAGATATTTTCTAATTGACGCACATTACCTGGCCACGGTAATTGGGTTAGCTTTTCTGCCGTTTGTGGATGTAGTGATTTTATTTCCACACTGAGTTCATCTGCGGCACGCTGTAAAAAGTGGTGTGCTAATTGGGGAATATCTTGGCGACGATCTTTTAGTGATGGTAAATGAACACGAATTACGTTTAGACGGTGAAAGAGGTCTTCACGAAAATCACCGGCAGCAACCAGTTGTTCTAGGTGCTGATGCGTAGCAGCAATGATGCGTACATTGACTTTAACTGGCGCATGCCCACCAACGCGATAAAATTGCCCGTCGGCTAATACACGGAGTAATCGTGTTTGAATGTCTAAGGGCATATCGCCAATTTCATCAAGAAACAAAGTGCCGTCATTGGCCTGTTCAAATCGACCTTGGCGAACACTATTAGCGCCGGTAAATGCCCCTTTTTCATGGCCAAATAGTTCTGACTCGATTAAATCTTTGGGAATCGCTGCCATATTGAGCGCGATAAAAGCGTTATTACTGCGTGGACTGTGGCGGTGTAATGCATGGGCGACTAACTCTTTACCAGTGCCTGATTCGCCATTAATGAGCACTGAAATGGAAGAGCGTGATAAGCGTCCTATCGCACGAAATACCTCTTGCATCGCTGGTGCCTCACCAATGATTTCGGGTACCTGCTTAGGCTCTATCGTCGGCTGTTGTTGACGTTTCTGCTCTTGACTATGACTTAAGGCGCGCTCCACTAAGGTGACGGCTTCATCAATATCAAACGGTTTAGGCAGGTACTCAAATGCGCCACGTTGATAGGCATTAACAGCAGCATCAAGATCTGAATGCGCCGTCATAATAATCACGGGTAGAGTAGCGTAATCTTGTTGAAGTTGTTTTAGTAATGTGAATCCATCAGTGCCAGGCATTTTAATATCAGATACTAATACATCGGGTACACTGCGCTCTAATGCTGCTAACACACTATCAGCATCTGCAAACGTTTCGCAGTTCATGCCAGCATTAACAAGAGTACGTTCTAATACCCAACGAATAGAGCTGTCATCATCAACAACCCAGATTAATCCTTTGCTCATAATAAAATTCCTCTGCTTATGGTTGACAATGTTATGACTTAATTGGTAAATGAATCGTGAAATTGGTATGTCCAGGCCAGCTAAAGACTTCAATTTTGCCTTGATGTTGGTCGATTAAATTTCGAGCGATAGATAACCCTAATCCTGTACCACCTTCTCGACCTGTCACCATGGGATAAAACAATGTGTCTTGAATCTCTGCGGGGATCCCTGGACCATTGTCGATGATTTCGATGGTCGCGGTAACTCGGTGGCGTACGCCTTGAATTAAACTTTGATGTGCAGTGCGAGTTTTTAATTTAATCGTACCACCACCTTGACCTTTTAAAGCAAGTGCTGCGTTACTGACAATATTCAATAATGCTTGTTCCAGTTGTTCGGCGTCCATATTGATATCGGGCAAACTTGGATCGTAATCACGTTCAATGTTAATGCTGTCATTGGTTTCGATATTGACGAGCTGACGTACTTTTTCTAACACCAAATGAATATTATCGGTTTTGCGAATTCCTGGTCGTTGCGGCCCTAACAAGCGATCGACTAAATTGCGTAACCGGTCTGCTTGTTCAATGATCATTTGGGTGTATTCGTGATAGCTTTTATCTGGCAAAGTTTTTTCAAGCAATTGCGCTGCTCCGCGTAAACCTCCGAGTGGATTTTTTATTTCATGAGCTAAGCCTCGCACTAATTCTTTAGCCGCTTGTTGTTGCGCATGTTGATTTAACTCTTGGCTAATACGACGTTGTTGGTCAATTGGTTTTAACTCCAACAATATCAATAGTTTTTTTTGCCATGAGATAGGGCTGGCATTAACACCCAGTAAGTGCTGTTGACCATCAATCACAAATGTAACATCACTATCAGCAAGTCCTTGACCACTGTGAAGGGTTGCTTTGACTTGGTTAAGATCGAGTGAACTGTATTGAAGCAATGCAGGGAGTGGCACATCAAGCAAGCGGCGCTTACTTGATGATAATAATTGTTCTGCAGCAGGGTTGACGTAACGGATCACTAAAGCTTCATCAAGTAGTACAATAGCCGTGACTAAATTGTCGAGAATTATGGGTGTAAAACTGGTATTCACAATCATCATCCTTATCGATAGCGCTAAGCAAAAGATCGTTGGTGCAGATGCACACCCGTCGCCGTTAGCCAATGCACCAAAATGGTGCATATTAGTGTACTCGGTTTAACAGCGAACAGGCAGGATTTATTGTAAATAGGCGTTAACGGGGTTGAATTGGACTGTTTTTAGGGCGCGCCTGTGATACGCGATGTAAATAAACCGTAATACTTTCAGATGAAGCAAGGATCTTGCCATTTTTTAGTAATTGGATTTGAACTTGATGACTACCACGATCGATATTGGTCAGTTGCCAAGTTAAGTCAGTTTGAGCTTTACCATGCGCTTTACCATCTATTACTAATTGCGCTTGTAGGTTTTTATTTAGCTTACGGTTACTGACTGCGCGTATTTTTATATCCCCATCATTACTGCGAATAGTTTGCTGATGTACAGGCGCTAAAAGGCTGATGGTCGCGGCAGGAAGAGGCGGTTCAGTATCAGTGGTTATTGATATGAGCTCAACATTATTCATTTGCTCAATGTTGATTGATGTCGATTGAATACTTGGTTGTACTTCGGTAACGGAAAGTTCAACTGTACTGGCTTGGGGAGTACCGGGAGTATCACTAAAATGGACTACACCATTATCATCAGTCCAAGAATAAATTGTTGTTGCTATGGCGGTGTTCGCTGCTGTTGTAAATAACAGCATTGATACCAGATTAATGAGTTTCATCCGTTAACTCTCCAGCAAGACCTTCATGGTCAATAAGTTCTTCATTGTTGCCGCTTTTTTGGGGGGAGCAAGATCAAAAAGACCTGCGTGTGAGGCAGGCCTAAATCTTCATTGTTAAGTCTTAAATATATTACTTAAACAGAGTAGTAAAGTTCAAATTCTAACGGGTGTACTGCCATATTGATTTTCTCTACATCTTGCTCTTTTAGGGCAATGTAAGAATCAATAAAGTCATTAGAGAATACGCCACCAGAGGTTAAGAATTCACGGTCTTCGTCAAGCGCTTGTAGTGCACCTTGTAGTGACTCAGCTACTTTTGGAATCTCTGCCGCTTCTTCTGCTGGTAGGTCGTATAGATCTTTATCCATTGCTTCGCCAGGGTGGATCTTATTAGCAATGCCGTCAAGGCCAGCCATTAGCATTGCTGCAAACGCTAGGTATGGGTTAGCTGCTGGATCACCAAAGCGTACTTCGATACGACGTGCTTTTGGACTTGGTACTACTGGAATACGGATTGATGCAGAACGGTTACGTGCAGAGTAAGCCAGCATAACGGGTGCTTCGTAGCCAGGGACTAGGCGTTTGTATGAGTTAGTTGCTGGGTTAGCAAACGCATTGATTGCACGTGCGTGTTTGATAATACCACCGATGTAGAACAGTGCCATTTCTGATAGGCCGCCGTACTTATCACCTGAGAATAGGTTAACACCATCTTTTGCCAGTGACATGTGAACGTGCATACCTGAGCCATTATCACCAACTAGTGGTTTAGGCATAAAGGTAGCTGTTTTACCAAACGCGTGCGCTACGTTATGAACCACATACTTATAAATCTGAATTTCATCAGCTTTATTGGTTAACGTATTGAAACGAGTAGCGATTTCATTTTGGCCTGCGGTTGCTACTTCATGGTGGTGAGCTTCAACAACCAGTCCCATTTCTTCCATGATTAAACACATCGCAGAACGAATATCCTGTGATGAATCAACAGGAGCAACGGGGAAATAACCGCCTTTAACGCCAGGACGGTGACCTTTGTTACCGCCTTCAATTTTGGTGCCGCTGTTCCATGCTGCTTCAATGTCGTCAATCTTAAAGAATGAACCTGACATATCAGTATTGAATCGAACGTCATCAAATAGGAAGAATTCTGGCTCAGGACCCACTAATACGTTGTCAGCAAAACCTGCTGAACGCATGAACTCTTCAGCGCGCTTAGCGATTGAGCGAGGGTCACGATCGTAGCCTTGCATTGTTGCTGGCTCAAGAATATCACAACGAATATTTAGAGTTGCGTCTTCCGTAAATGGGTCAAGTACCGCACTTGCTGCATCAGGCATCATTACCATGTCTGATTCATTAATGCCTTTCCAGCCTGCTACAGAAGAGCCATCAAACATTTTACCTTCTTCAAAAAAATCGGCATCGATTTGATGAGATGGAATAGAAATGTGCTGCTCTTTACCTTTGGTATCGGTAAAACGTAGGTCAATAAACTTAACTTCATTTTCCTGGATCAGCGCTAGTACGTTTTCAACTGACATCTTGAGTAACCTCCGGTGTTATTTAGGGCGATGGCCGCAAACTTTATGCTCATGCTGTGATGAGCGAATCTGAAAGTATTAAAGCGAAAACCATGCCAACTTTTAAAAGCGCCTAATAATGCGTGTTTATGGCAATTAGGTCGCTTTTTCCTCTCCTGTTTTGCACTATTATGGTGAGTAATTGCACCTAATTGGTGCAACAATGGTGCATATTGAAAGTGATAAAATATTGACCAATATACGCCACCATTTAATAGTTCCACTACTATGGTGATGAGGCTAAATATTGTCAATCAACCCAGAGATAATTAGGTATTTTTATTGCTAAATAATCGTCATTAAGCTGTAACCAAAAAGTGATCAAGATCGCAAGTTTGATGGGTTTTAGACTAATTTATCGTATCAATATGAGGGTTAAGAAAAATAAAAATAGCCAAAAAAGTGAGTAAAAATGCGGCTCTAGAGCAAGTTGCGAAAAAAGCTGGTGATATAAATCACATATTTCGTGGGTTTTGGAGTAAAATCTGTTAAATTATGAGCCGTTTTTTTAATCAAGTAGCCTCTATTAAGACGCTGCATGTTCTGAGTGAATGTGAAACTAATGTCTAATCAACTGATCGATAACTTAAGAAATATCGCAATTATTGCTCACGTTGACCACGGTAAAACTACCCTGGTTGATAAACTTCTACAGCAATCTGGCACGTTAGAGGGTCGCGGCGAAGCCGAAGAACGTGTGATGGATTCTAACGATATCGAAAAAGAGCGTGGCATTACCATCCTTGCTAAGAACACAGCAATTAATTGGAATGACTACCGCATCAATATCGTAGACACCCCTGGACACGCAGACTTCGGTGGTGAAGTTGAGCGTATCATGTCTATGGTTGACTCTGTATTACTTATCGTTGATGCAGTTGACGGCCCTATGCCTCAAACGCGCTTCGTAACGCAAAAAGCGTTTGCATACGGTCTTAAGCCAATCGTTGTAATCAACAAGATTGACCGTCCAGGTGCACGTCCTGAGTGGGTAATGGATCAAATTTTTGACCTATTCGACAACCTAGGCGCAACTGACGAGCAACTAGACTTCACAACAGTTTACGCTTCTGCGCTAAACGGTTGGGCAACAATGGAAGAAGGCGTAACTGGCGAAGATATGGAACCATTGTTCCAAGCTATCGTTGATAACGTTGCTGCTCCATGTGTTGACGTTGATGGCCCACTACAGATGCAAATCTCTCAACTAGATTACAGCTCTTACGTTGGTGTTATCGGTGTTGCTCGTATTGCTCGTGGTTCTGTTGCTGCAAACCAACAAGTAACTATCATTGGTGCTGACGGTGCTAAGCGTAACGGTAAAGTAGGTACAGTTCTTGGTTACCTAGGTCTAGAGCGTCATGAAGTTACTGAAGCGAAAGCGGGTGACATCATTGCAATCACAGGTCTTGGCGAGCTTAAGATTTCTGACACTATCTGTGACGTAAACACTGTTGAAGCATTACCAGCATTGTCTGTTGATGAACCAACTGTAACCATGACTTTCCAAGTAAACACTTCTCCGTTTGCTGGTAAAGAAGGTAAGTTTGTTACTTCACGTAACATCCTTGAGCGTCTACAAAAAGAATTAGTACACAACGTAGCATTGCGCGTTGAAGAGACTGATAGCCCAGACCGTTTCCGTGTTTCAGGCCGTGGTGAACTTCACCTATCTATCCTGATTGAAAACATGCGTCGTGAAGGTTACGAGCTAGCAGTATCTCGCCCAGAAGTTATCATCAAAGAAGAAGATGGTAAGCTAATGGAACCGTTTGAAGTTGTAACTATCGATGTGGTTGAAGAGCATCAAGGTAGTGTAATGGAGAAAATCGGTATCCGTAAGGGTGAACTAAAAGATATGGCACCAGATGGTAAAGGCCGTGTTCGCATGGACTTCATGATGCCTTCTCGTGGTCTTATCGGTTTCCAAACAGAATTCCTAACAATGACTTCTGGTTCTGGTCTTATCTACCATACGTTTGATCACTACGGTCCTCACAAGGGCGGTACTATCGGTCAACGTGCTAACGGCGTATTGATCTCTAACGGTACTGGTAAAGCGGTAACTTACTCGCTATTCAACCTACAAGAGCGTGGCCGTCTGTTCTCTGAGCACGGTGACGAAGTATATGAAGGTCAGATCATCGGTATTCATAACCGTGCAAACGATCTAACTATCAACTGTCTACGTGGTAAGCAGCTAACAAACGTTCGTGCATCTGGTACAGATGAAGCACAAACGCTTTCTCCTGCTATCAAGTACACACTTGAGCAAGCACTAGAATTCATCGATGATGACGAACTAGTAGAAGTAACACCAGAAAGCATTCGTATCCGTAAGAAACTACTTACTGAAAACGATCGTAAGCGTGCAGGTCGTGGTAAGTAATTACCGCTAATCTGAACGATTACTAATACAATCCCTCGCTTGGCAACAAGCGAGGGATTGTTGTATCTGGAGTATGAAAATATTCTTGAGACAAAAAATATTTAAACAAAAAAAGAGCTAACATGATTAGCTCTTTTTTTATGGTTATAGTATCGCAATTATGCTGATTACTTTTTCAAGTGACCAATAAAACGATTGGATTCAGCAATAGCACTGTTCATATCACGAATAGCACCAGAAATTTCGGTTTGTAATGAATTAAATTGGCCTTGAAGTGAGCCTATTGCTGCTGCATTGAGGTTATGCTTAAGGTATAGGGTGTTATCACGTAAAGTATCTAAAACAGGCTCCATTTTCTTCTCAGCGCGTTTCATCGCACTTAACATTTTATTGTAAGATGTTTTTGTTGTTTGTAATTTACGTTGGCTGTCACGTTTAAGGTTGGCACTTTTATATAGTGATAGTTCTTGCTGCCATTCTTCAAACATGGCATTAGCAACATCTTCAATGGCGGCAATACGATCATTGACATTTTTGACTGCGGCTTCACTGCTTTTATATTGGCTATCAATATCCTGATAAGCCGATTCAAGATCGCCACCATCAAATTGATTGAGTGCTTTTAGGCCATCAAGGGCGCTGGTAAATTGTTCTTGAGCGTTTTGTTGCGCTTGATTAGCATCTTCAACGCGATCAACCATGATATCGCGTTTATATACCCCGACTTTTTCCATGGCTGAGTAGTAAGCTGTTTGACAGCCAGAAAGTAAGCTAACACTTAGAAAAAGTGCAATAAAATAGGGCATGTTTTGCTCCTTGGTGAGAGATGAGAAATAACAACAATTACATTATCACTGAGTGCTAACGTAACAATTCCAATAGATAAACTACAGTTACAGCGTGTCACGATAACATGGCTGTATTTGATAACGTATAGGTAGAATTCTCTATTATGGCTGACAAAAAACAACCTGTGAAATTTGTATTGTGGCAGCGATTAACGCGAATAATGGAATATTTCAGTTATTTAATCCAGCGTGTAAATCATGACCGTTTAACTGTAATAGCGGGATCAATGGCTTATGTGAGTTTATTATCATTAGTACCGTTATTAACCGTGATAATTTCGGCATTGTCGGTAGTGCCCGCATTTGCTGGTGTCGGTAATCAAGTTCAACAGTTTGTGATTACCCATTTTGTACCAGCTGCCAGTGTGGTAGTGACTACTTATCTTAATGAATTTATTGTTAATGCAGGCAAAATGACAGTGGTCGGTATCGGAGCGTTATTCGTGGTTGCAATGATGCTGATTTCATCGATTGATAAGTCATTAAATTATATTTGGCGGGTCAAGAAAAAGCGGCGTTGGATCATATCATTGGCGGTTTATTGGATGATCCTTACTTTAGGTCCTATTCTTTTGGGCTCAAGTATTGCGTTGAGCTCCTATGTTGGCTCACTGGTTTTGGTTGAGCATCAAGTACTGCACGGCGCGGTGCAACAATCATTACAATGGTTGCCTTCAATGATGTCAGGTTTGGCTTTTTTATTGCTGTATGCACTAGTACCTAACTGTAAGGTGCTCTTTAAACATGCGTTATTAGGGGCATTATGTAGCAGTGTTTTATTTGAGTTGAGCAAAAAAGGGTTTGTGATTTATTTGGCGCATTTTCATTCCTATCAAATGATTTATGGCGCATTGTCGGTGATCCCTATTTTGTTTGTATGGGTATATTTGTGTTGGTGTATCGTATTATTGGGGGCTGAGATCACTGCAAGTTTAGGCGAACGTGGCTTTTGGGATGTTACTCAATCTCAATTACCGACAACGGCCGCGGTGACAAATGGCAACCATGATTATAATGAAGACTAAGGAATAACAATGATTGCGTTAATTCAACGAGTAAGTGAAGCCTCAGTGACTGTTGATGGCACAGTAACGGGTGCTATTGGCTCTGGTTTGTTGGTGCTATTAGGGGTTGAAAAAGGTGATGATGAAACCAAAGCCCAAAAACTGCGGGACAAAGTGTTGGGTTATCGTATCTTCAGTGATGCTGACGATAAAATGAATCTTAATGTTCAGCAGGCGCAAGGTAGCGTGCTGGTGGTATCACAATTTACGTTGGCGGCAGAGACTAAAAAAGGTATGCGTCCTGGATTTTCGACAGGAGCTGCGCCGATTGAAGCTGAACGCTTGTACCAATATTTTGTCGAACAATGTAAGGCACAGCCAATTGTAACTGAAACGGGCGTGTTTGGCGCCGATATGAAGGTGGCATTAGTTAATGATGGACCGGTAACGTTTTGGTTGCAGGTTTAAACCTAGGGTTGTGAATTTACGCTTTTAATGGCTGTAGACAATTGAGAAGAGAGGGAATGCATGTTTCGATTAGTCACTCCGCAAACCGAACAACAGTTTGCACGTTATTATCATTTTCGTTGGCAAATGCTACGTCAACCATGGCAAATGCCGTTGGGATCAGAGCGTGATGCTTATGATGATGTCAGTGCACATCGAATGTTAGTTGATAATGATGACAACGTGGTGGCAATTGGACGTTTGTATATTACGCCAGATAATGAAGGGCAAGTGCGTTATATGGCAGTTGATACGGCGGCACAACACCACGGGCTAGGTGGAATGGTGTTAATGGCACTGGAATCGCTAGCACGTTATGACGGCGCTAAACGGTTAGTGTGTAATGCCCGTGAAGCGGCTATTCCCTTTTATATTAAAAATGGTTTTGAGAGTCGTGGTGAGTTAAGTGATGAGAGTGGTCCAATGCGGCATCAGCAAATGGTGAAACCACTGTCACCGTTGACGGATGTTGCTCGTCAGCCTCAATGGTGTCAGGAACTACAATTATTATGGCAAAGCCAGATTCCGATTAGTGACAAAATGGGAATCAAAATTAACCAATACACAGGTTATCGATTTGAAGTTAGTGCGTTGTTCAATGCCAATATTAATCCCAATGAATTTATGTTTGCTGGCAGTATTTTTACCATGGCAACCTTAGCGGGATGGGGCTTTATTTGGTTATTACTTAAAGAACGTGGCTTACAAGGCAATATTATTTTAGTTGATAGCCACATTCGTTATTCAGCCCCAGTCACTGAGCGCCCAATCGCAGTCACCACCCTTGAGCATTTACGTGGTGATTTTGATCGTATAACTCAGGGGCGTAAAGGACGGATCACGGTTGATGTTAATGTTCAATGTGGCAAAACGGTTTCATCTACTTTTACGGGGACATATTTAGTATTACCCGTACACGATGAATCAACGGTTGAACTTGATACGCCTTGATGCCATGAACGGATCAGCTGCTGACAGCCTGTGGTTAATGTCAGTTGAAATTGCTGCTGTTGGGCATCCCCTAAGCTCCATCGACCGGCTATGTTCAATCCAAAATCATCACCCGTAATGGTTGATGGGGATAATTGGATAACGCCATCTTGTGCCGCGAGTGTTAGTGGTGGTGTGGTGAGTTGTAATGGTGATGCGGTAATAGGTGTGACTGTTGGTTGATTTATTATGGCAAAATTCGACTGTTGCCACTGGGTTAATAATTGCTGAGGGGTGATGTTATCTAATGCCAATTGACGCAAGGCAATATTAGCACTTCCCGTTAAATGCGCATTAAAATCACGCCAACTACTAGCATGACCGTTGAGCTTTATTTGAGTGTCAATTGCTCCTGTTAGTGGAAGCGGTAATGCTAACCAGCGGTATAATATTTGGGCTGGCATGGTGTCGCCCATCATGGTTAATTGCCATGGGTGGTGTGGATTTTCAAGTGACATTCTCGCCCGTGCTTTTAATATGCCATCGTTAAACGGCAGTACTAATTTATCCAATTGCCATTGTCCTGCATTACTGTCCATGGTCGCTATGGCTTGGTGCATGACAATCTGATTAATACTACCAAAGCCTAAATTAGCCTCAACATTACCTTGCCATAATCCCCACTGATTATTTTGTTTTAGTACCGTATTTTTTGCATCAATATCAATACCTGCCAATTGAAATGGAATACGTGAGGCTGATGAAGTGATCTGGCTATTATTTATATTGATTTTTTTGGCTATCACATCGGTGTATTGCTGCTGCCATTGTTGCCATTTCTGGTACCAATTTTCTTCTACAAACCATTTAATACCACTGGCTTTTAGATCATTAATAAATAGCTGTTGTGGATCCATCCAGCCATCAACACGAACAAAACCTTGCATTATATGGGCTGACATTCCGTGACTAATAACTTGCTGAGGAATAAATTGTAATTCAGCGAGTGGTTGATCAAAATTAAATTGTTGCCATTGTGCATGGTTCGCACTGAACGATAAGCGACTGTCTTTTTGTTGCCAATAAGTAAGGGGCCACTGCCAATTTTCCAGTGATAGATTAATGTTATCGGCTCCCCATTGCGGTAATTCAATACTGCTGTTGACCACATCAATACGGTTAAATGTAATGGTTTTTACGCCTGTGATGGGGAGGCTAAATTGCTGTCGCCAAGTATCAAATAACTGTTGGTCTTGTAGGTGAAAGCGACTGATAGTGAGTTGGTCTACCGTTAAATTGTGGCTGTGATTATCTAGCTGAGCTTGGGCGGTGATTGTTGCTTGATGCCACTGGCCTGAAATACCATTAAATTGCCATTGTTGGTCGTGTTTTTCTGCATTGATCAATGGTTGTTGTAGTTGTAGTTGGTGCCATTGGATACTGGAGGCACTCATTTTAAAGTGACCATTAAAGCTTTGCCACCAAGGCGTCTTCTTTGTGGGTGTTTGCCAATTATCTATTTGAATTAATCCCTGTTTAATCGCAAATTCAGGTGTATCTATATTGGTATTATTGAGTATTAATCGTTTAATTGTAACGGGTGATGATTGACTAAATAAATGCATATTAGCTGCAGTGATATTATTTATTTGGGCGCCATCAAACACCAGTTTGTGGTCTGTAAAGCTAGATTTTGATAGCCATAATGTAATGTTGTCAGCATTGAGTAATACCTGTTGGTGCTGGGTAATTTCCGCATGTTCAAGCGTGATTTGGTAAGGGGTTCGAATATCGTAGTCAATTTTTTTAGCAAACACTTGGTAAGGGGATAGTTGTGCGAGGGCAAAATTTAATAAGGGTTCATTATAACGAGTATGTAATAGCCCAATTATGGTAGCCACACTTACTACGACGATGAATGTGAAAATAAGCACTACTTTGCTCAACAGTCGCATAATTTTTCCCGTAACCGAAAGGTATCAAATCAATATAAAGGCTTGTTGAGGGTGGGCGAAAAACCACTTTTTAGCAAGTGCTTTGGAGGGGGTATGAGTGTGAAAGGTAGTGATAAAAAACAGCCTCTAATGAAAGAGGCTGTTAACTGATAATTCAATGAGGACTCAAATTAACCCAGTTGTGGGCCTGCTGTTACTAATTGTTGGCCTTCTTGAGTGTCAGTGTACTTATCAAAATTAGTAATAAAGCGACCAGCCAAATCTTCAGCTTTGCTTTGCCACTGTAGTGGATCAGTGTAAGTATCACGTGGATCAAGAATCGTTGGATCAACACCTGGTAATGATGTTGGAACCGTTAGATTAAAGATAGGAATTTGCTTGGTATTTGCTTCATCAATTGAGCCATCAAGGATTGCATCAATGATTGCACGTGTATCTTGAATTGAAATACGTTTACCTGTGCCGTTCCAACCTGTGTTTACCAAGTAAGCTTCAGCGCCCGCCGCTTCCATACGCTTAACTAATACTTCAGCATATTGAGTTGGGTGTAACGTGAGAAATGCATTACCAAAACATGCAGAGAACGTTGGTGTTGGTTCAGTAATACCACGCTCAGTACCCGCTAACTTAGCAGTAAAACCTGAAAGGAAGTGGTATTTAGTTTGTTCTGGCGTTAGTTTTGAAACCGGAGGTAATACACCAAAAGCATCTGCAGATAAGAAGATCACTTTATTGGCATGACCGCCTTTTGATACTGGCTTAACAATATTTTCGATATGGTAAATTGGGTAAGAAACACGAGTGTTTTCAGTTTTTGAATTATCATCAAAATCAATTGAGCCATTACCACGAACAGTAACGTTTTCTAATAAAGCATCACGGCGAATGGCGTTGTAGATATCAGGTTCTGCTTCTTTTGAGAGGTTGATAGTTTTTGCGTAGCAACCACCTTCAAAGTTAAATACACCATGGTCATCCCAACCATGCTCATCATCACCAATTAATGCGCGCTTAGGATCGGTTGATAGGGTTGTTTTTCCTGTGCCTGAAAGACCGAAGAAGACGGCAACGTCACCTTCTTGGCTCATATTGGCAGAACAGTGCATTGATGCAATGCCTTGCAGTGGTAAAAAGTAGTTCATCATCGCGAACATACCTTTCTTCATCTCACCACCGTACCAGGTACCACCAATTAGCTGCATTTTTTCGCTAAGGTTGAAAACGGTAAAGTTTTCAGAGTTCATACCGTGCTCTTTCCACTTAGGGTTAGTGCACTTTGAGCCATTCATGATCACAAAATCAGGTTCAAAAGTTTCAAGTTCAGCGTCTGTTGGACGAATGAACATGTTTTTCACAAAGTGTGCCTGCCATGCAACTTCCGTGATCACGCGAATACAAAGGCGAGTATCTGGGTTTGCACCACAATAACCATCAACAACAAAAAGGCGCTTGTTCGATAGTTGGTTGGTCACTAATTCTTTAAGATCTAGCCACGCTGTTTGAGTGAGGGCTTTGTTGTCATTCTTTCCTTGATCTGACCACCACAATGTATCTTTGGTAGTGTTATCACGCACAATAAACTTATCTTGTGGTGAACGACCTGTAAAAATGCCTGTATCAACAGATACAGCACCCAGCTCAGTAACTATACCGCGCTCGTAACCTTCAAGTTCAGGTTTTGTTTCTTCATTGAAAAGAACTTCGTAGGATGGGTTACGAATAACATCTGTAACATTGGTAATACCGTATTGGGATAAATCCATGTTGTTTGCAACCTTATTATCGACACAAGTAGTGATCATTGGTGCTCCTAGGGTAAGATGTTGTTTAACTGTCAATCATGCTAGCAACCCTAAACCGCTAAATCAGGGACGGTCATCAAAAAAACGACCATCATTTTGTTAATTTTAGGTAAAAATATAGAGATCGCGAGAGGTTTTATTTTGCTAGAATGTTAAATTTTATTTGTTGTGATAGTGGTCAATTTTTATGCTGCGTGGTTGCAAAAAAAGCACAAATAAAGTTGAAATATAGATTTGTATACGGTGTGGCTATGATGGGGTTTAAAAATAAGATAAAAAAAAGCCGACATGAATGTCGGCTTTAAATAACAAAATGACGTCCGTTTGAATTAGTGAATTTGATCACTATCAGTAGCGTTAGCACTATTGTCACGCAGTGCCGCTACATCAATACTGTCGAAATCATAGCTAGTACCACAATAATCACAATGCAGTGATACCTTGCCATCATCAGCAATAATTTGGTCAATTTCTGCTGGTTGAACACTCATGATTGCCGCTGCACTACGTTCACGAGAGCAACCACATTCAAAACTCACTGGTTGTGGTTCAAATAATTGTACTTGCTCTTGATGGTAAAGACGATATAACACATCTTGTGCTTCTAGCGTAAATAGCTCGTCATCTTTAACGGTTTCAGTTAACGCTTCTAAATGTTCAAAGTCACCTTTAGTACCTGTACCATCAGGCATGATTTGTAATAACATTCCTGCCGCTTTTACTTGGTCATCAATAGCACCAGTACGTAACCAGATACGGGTTTTTAATTGCTCTGAATTTTTGAAGTAACTTTCAAGGCATTCTGCTAGTGTATCGCCATCAAGGCCAACAACACCTTGGTAACGCTCACCTTTAGTTGGGGTTATTGTGATCACCATGTGACCGTTACCCATTAAGTCATGAATAGTTCCCGCTTCTACGTCGCCATTCCAACGTGCTACACCACGTAATTGTTGGTTATGATCACCGTTGATTACCGCTAAACTAACTGGGCCATCACCTTGAACTTGTACTGTGATTGAGCCTTCAAACTTTAACGTTGCTGTTAATAGGCTGGTTGCTACCAATAATTCACCTAATAATGTTGCGACAGGTGCTGGGTAGTTTTTATCCGCAATAATTTGTTGGTAAGTTTGACTTACTTGTACCAATTCACCGCGAACGGCTGCGCCGTCAAAAAGGTAACGGTTTAAACTATCGTTTGTCATGAGTATGTATTCTCCCACTATAGAGCCAACCCAATAAAGGGATAAAATGAACAGTAATTACTTTATGGTCAACGCCGCAACCAAGGCGGGTTAAACCGTTGCAATAAAGTACTCACTGTTGAAATTATAATTTAATAGGCTGGCACTGAGTTATTTATTCAGATGCGTTAATGTTTTTGAATCGCATAATGTCGCGGCGTTGCTTTTTATCCGGTCGTTTTTCTGGACTTGGATTGTCATAAGCATTGAGTTTGCGCATTTTTGCTGTTTGTTCACGGGCTGTAATACTATCAGCCGTTTCTTGATAGAGCAGTTGTGCTTCTGGTGCGCCACGGCGACAGTCAGAGATTTGTTCAATGATGATGATTTTTTCGTCATTACCCTGACGTAACTTCACCGTTGCGCCAAGCTCAATAATTTTACTTGGTTTTGAACGCTGGCCATTGTACTGCACTTTACCGCCATCGATCATAGTGCGAGCAATTGAACGTGTTTTGTAAAAGCGGGCAGCCCATAACCATTTATCAAGACGAACCTGCTTAATATTCGAGGTGTTTTGACCCATCACGGTGCCTTTATTTGCTGAAACTATAAATTATCACATTCTGCTAATAACAACGGCAGTGTGACTATTTATTATAAATGGTGATATTAACCTAGGATTTCAATCACTGAATTAGAATTTATTACAAAAAATCAGTAAATTCTTAGATACTATGGCGTTTTGTTTGGATTATTAAATAGTATTTCAATGATTAACAGGCGATCATAGTCCATTCAATTTTAGAGTGCGACTGCACTGTACTTATCTGTTTAATGGTAGTTGGTATTTTAACAATGGATTTCACTATGCTTGCTTCAAAGTGGTTTGCGACTGCAGCAACCAAACGCCCGCTGTCATTACAATCTGTCACGCGTCTTTTAACGGGCATTTTGGTGATGATATTTGCTTGGGTTATGGGACGCTTAGTGTGGTCTTTTATTGAACCAGCTCCTGCCCCTGCACGTTGGCAACCTCTTGCGGTAACTGTGAATACCACCCAACAACAAATACCAGTCAATGAATTATTAAGCTTAAATTTGTTTGGTCGCTATCAAGCAAATGCTGCGCCTGTTACCAAAACACCGGTTAAACAAGATGCTCCTCAAACGCAATTACGATTAACGTTAGTGGGGGTGGTTGCCAGTTCTACACCATCAAAAGCCTTGGCGGTAGTGACCAATAACGGTAAACAAAATACATACGGCATTAATGAGGTGATAGATAACACTCGTGCCACTTTAATTGCGGTTTATAACGATCGCGTGATTATTCGAAATAATGGCCGTGATGAAACATTAATGTTAGAGGGATTGAAATTCACTAAGCCTGCAGTTGCTGCTATTGCACCTTCAAAGAAAAGTAGTGGTAATAGCGCGGAACTTGCCAAAATTAAACAAGAAATCTTATCTGAGCCACAAAGCTTATTTAGTTACATTCGTCTATCTCAGGTAAAAAAAGACGGCCAAATTGAAGGTTATCGAGTTAATCCTGGAAAAAATAGAATTTTATTTGATCAAGTTGGTCTTAAAGCCAATGACCTTGCAGTGAGTATTAACGGTAATAGTCTGACCGATCCTGCAATTATGGCCAAACTTTGGGGTGAGTTGTCTTCAGCCTCTGATTTTACACTGACGGTTGAACGCAACGGTCAGTTACATGATATCCACATAGAGCTGCAATAACACTTTAGTGCTTAGCTTGAAATGAATATGCGATTACGCAGGAGTTTTTTGTGAAAAAATGGATGGGAAAAAGTGCCCTATTGTTAGCGAGTGGCTTGTTGTGTAGTCAAGCAATGGCTGATGAATTAAGTGCCAACTTTAAAGGGACTGACATTCAAGAATTCATCAATATTGTTGGCCGCACCTTGCATAAAACAATCATTATTGATCCGGCTGTACGTGGGCAGGTCAATGTGCGCAGTTATGACTTATTGAATGAAGAGCAATATTACCGCTTTTTCCTTAATGTGCTTGATGTCTATGGTTATGCTGTTGTGACCATGGAAGATGGCGTCATGAAAGTTATTCGTGACAAAGATGCCAAAACTGCGGCAATTCCAGTGGTTGGCGCGAATGATAAAAACATTCCTGGCGATGCGGTTGTGACCCGTGTTATTGCGGTGAAGAATGTTTCAGTACGTGAGCTTTCGCCATTATTACGCCAGCTAAATGATAATGCTGGTGCGGGTAATGTGGTGCATTACGATCCTGCTAATATCATTATGATTACGGGTCGTGCTGCGGTTGTTAATCGCTTAGCTGAAATCATTGAGCGCGTTGATCGCGCGGGTAATAAAGACGTTACCGTGGTATCGCTTAATAATGCATCAGCATCAGAAATGGTCCGCATTATTGATTCGTTGAATAAAAGTGCTGAAGCATCATCAACTCCGGGCTTTCTTATTCCTAAAGCTGTTGCCGATGAACGTACTAACTCAGTATTAATTTCTGGTGATCCTAAAGTACGCGAACGCTTAAAAAATCTGATTCATCGTTTAGATAAAGAGATGGCTGTCAGTGGCAATAGCCGCGTGTTTTATCTTAAATATGCCAAAGCTGAGGATTTAGTCGATGTCCTTAAAGGGGTATCTGAGAATGTGCAAGCATCAACGAAAGGCAGTGGTGGACAAAGTCAGGGCTTAAATAAAGATGATGTGATGATCTCTGCTCATGCGCCAACGAACTCGTTAATTATTTCAGCACCCGCTGATGTGATGAAGCGTCTTGAATCCATTATCTCTCAACTGGATATTCGTCGTGCTCAAGTCCACATTGAAGCAATGATTGTAGAAGTACAGGAAGGTGAAGGGGTCGACTTTGGGGTTCAGTGGGGCTCTGAAGATGGTGGTGTGGTTCAGTTTGGTAACAGCAGTGCACCAATTGGGGGATTATTATCAGCCCAAGAAGCAGGTAAAGATACTACCACTACAGAAACACGTTACGATTCTGATGGTAAACCTTACACTTACCAAACTACCGAAAGTGGTGATTTAGCACCAATGGCAACCTTCCTTGGTGGTGTTAAAGGTGCAGCGGCTGCAATTGCATTGGGTGATTGGACGGCATTGGTAACTGCCGTGCAAGCTAACCGAAATGTGAATGTACTATCAACACCGAACGTGACCGTTTTGGATAACCAAGAAGCGAATTTATCTGTCGGTCAAGAAGTGCCAGTGACGACAGGTTCGCAAACTGGATCAAATAACGATAACCCATTTACGACCGTAGAACGTAAAGATGTTGGTATTCAACTGAAAGTGACCCCGCAAATTAATGAGGGTGACTCGGTACAAATGAAGATCGAGCAAGTGGTATCACAAGTTGCCGATGCAAATGGTGCAGTTGATATTCGATTTGATAAACGTGAACTAACAACGTCAGTATTAGTTAAAGATGGCAACATGATTGCACTGGGTGGTTTGATGCAAGAGAAGACCCTTGAATCAGAGCAAAAAGTGCCAATTTTAGGTGATATTCCAGTATTAGGTGCGTTATTCCGTTCGACCAATAATCAAACTGAAAAAACCAACTTGATGATTTTCATTCGTCCAACGATTTTACGTGATGGCATGAGTGCCGATGGTATGACGCAGCGTAAATATAACTATATTCGCGCTCAACAGTTGTATCAAGCCGATAAAGGTATGCGTTTGATGGATGCTGAAATGCCAGTTATTCCAAAATATGGTGATGACATGGCATTGCCTGCAGAAGTTCGTGCGTTTGTATCGCAATTGGAGAAACACTAATGGCAGATGAGTCTTTGGCGTTAGAAACCGCAGTCTTATTTCGATTGCCGTTTTCTTTTGCTAAGCGCCATCATGTTGTGATTGAAGCCAATCAACAAGGATGGCAGTTATATTATTGCGGTCAATTATCCGCAATTGTATTAGCAGAAGTACGTCGAGTGGTTGGCGAGGGCTTTTATCCTGTTGCACTATCAGAGTCGCAGTTTGAGCAAAAGCTAACTGATGCTTATCAACGTGATTCATCAGAAGCGCGCCAGCTAATGGAAGATTTAGGTTCTGATAGTGATGACTTTTTCTCGTTAGCGGAAGAACTTCCTGAAACTGAAGATTTACTTGAATCAGAAGATGACGCGCCAATCATTAAATTGATCAATGCGATGTTAGCTGAGGCTATCAAAGAAGGGGCTTCTGATATTCATATTGAAACCTTTGAAAAAGTATTGTCGATTCGTTTTCGTGTCGATGGCATGTTACGAGAAGTATTACAGCCGAGCCGTAAATTAGCGCCGTTGTTAGTGTCGCGTATTAAAGTCATGGCGAAATTAGATATCGCAGAAAAACGGATACCACAAGATGGTCGTATTTCATTACGTATCGGTGGCCGAGCGGTGGATGTGCGGGTTTCAACCATGCCGTCATCACATGGTGAACGGGTGGTATTGCGTCTATTAGATAAAAATGCCACACGTCTTGATTTACATAGCCTTGGTATGACTGCGGCTAATCATGAAGCATTTAGAAAAATCATTGATCGTCCGCATGGGATTATTTTGGTTACCGGTCCTACGGGTTCGGGTAAATCAACTACCCTATATGCTGGCTTGCAAGAGCTAAACAGTGCAGAGCGCAATATTCTAACGGTAGAAGATCCGATTGAATTTGATATCGATGGTATTGGGCAAACGCAAGTAAACAGTAAAGTTGATATGACGTTTGCACGTGGTTTGCGCGCGATTCTTCGTCAAGATCCGGATGTGGTGATGATTGGTGAGATTCGTGATTTAGAAACTGCAGCGATAGCCGTTCAAGCTTCATTAACGGGCCATATGGTGCTATCAACCCTGCATACGAATACTGCCGTTGGCGCGATCACTCGTTTACGTGATATGGGTATTGAACCTTTCTTGGTGTCATCATCGCTATTGGGTGTACTAGCTCAGCGATTAGTCCGTACTTTATGTGCTGAATGTCGTCAACCTTATGAAGCTGATACTGAGCAGAAGAAACTGTTTAGATTAGCAGCAACAGATAGCCTGACATTGTATCGCCCTTGCGGCTGTGACAAATGTAACTTCAAAGGTTATCGCGGCCGTACGGGTATTCATGAACTTTTACAGGTGGATGAAAGTGTACAAGAGTTGATTCATGCGGAAGCTGGTGAACAAGCGATTGAAAAGTACGTTCGTCAGACCACACCTAGTATTCGTGATGATGGTTTAGATAAAGTGCGCCAAGGGATAACCACCCTTGAAGAAGTGATGCGCGTGACCAAGGAAAGCTAATGGCGGCATTTGAATATAAAGCATTAGATGCCAAAGGCCGCCATAAAAAAGGTGTGCTAGAGGGCGATACTTCGCGTCAAGTTAGGCAGCAGCTACGTGAAAAAGGGCTCGTGCCGATTGAAGTTAATCAAACCTCAGGCCAAGGTAAAAAAACAGCTTCTGCGCCAAGTAAGTTTACTTTTAAACGCGGTATTAGTACCAATGAGTTAGCACTTATTACGCGTCAGTTAGCAACCTTAGTACAAGCTTCAATGCCTTTAGAAGAATGTATCAAGGCTGTTGCAGAACAAAATGAAAAACCGCGGTTGAAAAATATTTTACTCGCGGTGCGCTCACGAGTGGTTGAAGGTTATACCTTAGCTGACAGTATGGCGGAATACCCGCATGTGTTTGATCAATTATTCCGCGCCATGGTGGCGGCGGGTGAAAAATCAGGGCATTTGGATACTATTTTAAATCGCTTAGCTGATTACAGTGAAAATCGTCAACAAATGCGCAGCAAGCTTCAACAAGCGATGATTTACCCACTGATGCTGACGTTGGTTGCGGTGTCGGTGGTGGCGTTCTTGTTGGCAACGGTGGTGCCTAAAATTGTTGATCAATTTGTACAAATGAACCAAGGCTTGCCTGCTATTACTGAGGTGTTATTAGCCGCCAGTAATTTCGTGCAACATTGGGGATTGCTGGTGGTGATTGTGATTGTGGCTTTAATTGCTGTAATAAAAACCGCCCTTAAAAAACCCGCTTTTCGGATGAAGTGGGACCGTACCATCTTGCGTCTGCCTGTGATTGGTAAAGTTGCACGGGGGTTGAACACCTCTCGTTTTGCTCGAACACTCTCTATTTGTACTTCAAGTGCGATTCCATTATTAGATGGTATGAAAGTCGCATCAGATGTGATGACTAACACTTATGTTAATAAGAAAATTTTAGATGCGGCAGATCGAGTGCGAGAAGGGGCTAGCTTACGGGTTTCTCTGGAAAAAACGGCCCTGTTTCCGCCGATGATGCTACATATGATTGCCAGTGGTGAGCGCAGTGGTGAGCTTGAGCAAATGCTGACTCGCGCGGCGGATAACCAAGATCGTGATTTTGAATCATTAGTGAATATGGCATTAGGGGTGTTTGAGCCGTTATTGATTGTCGCGATGGCTGGGGTGGTGATGTTTATCGTTATTGCGACCTTGATGCCGATTATTGAATTAAACAATATGGTTGGAATGTAATTTTTCTTTTGGAGGGTAAATAATGCAACAAAAACAACGTGGTTTTACGCTGTTAGAAGTAATGGTCGTTATTGTGATTCTAGGGGTATTGGCAAGCTTAGTGGTGCCAAACCTATTAGGAAATAAAGAAAAAGCAGACCAACAAAAAGCGGTAACTGATATTAGTTCTTTAGAACAATCATTGGAAATGTACAAGTTGGATAACAGCGTCTTTCCAACCACAGATCAAGGTTTAGATGCGTTGGTTACTAAGCCATCATCGTCACCTGAACCACGTAACTACCGTGATGGTGGCTACATTAAGCGTCTACCTAAAGATCCATGGGGTTATGAATATCAATACGTGATGCCTGGTGAACACGGTGCGGTTGATATCTTTAGTCTTGGTGCTGATGGTCAAGAAGGCGGTGACGGTATCAATACAGATATCGGCAACTGGAACATGTTGAACTACAAGAAATAAAGCTAAAAATAATGATGAAACGGAATGCAGGTTTTACTCTAATTGAAATTATGTTGGTGTTAGTGTTATTAGCCACCAGTGCAGTCGCTGTGGTATCGACGTTACCCAATAATAAACGTGATGAGGTCAAAGAACAGGCACAACGCTTTCATCATTTAGCTCAACTCTTGGGTGAAGATGCAATGTTAAATGGGGTCGATTATGGTATTCGTATCGAACCCCATCAATACCATTTTCTAAAGTTAACTCAAGATGGTTGGCAGCCACTAGAAGACGTTAAATTTTTTACCGATGTCAAACTTGAGGCCGGTATTACGGTAACTGTAGCTATTGGCGGAGCATGGAAAGATAAGGACCGACTTTTTAAATCTGATTCAATGTTTAAAAATGATGACATATTTAAAAAGTCTGATCAGGAACAGAAACAATTACCACCACAAATTGTGGTGATGGCGAGTGGTGAATACACGCCATTTACGGTTAGTTTTGAAGTCGATAAACAACACCAATTTTGGCAAGTTGTTGCAGATGAAGTGGGGAATTTAGTGTTATTAGCCCCAGGACAAACATTAGAACAATATCTATCTGAGCAAGCATTATCAGCGCAGGATCGATCGTAATGAAACGCTCACAAGGGTTCACATTATTAGAGGTGTTGGTTGCGTTAGCTATTTTTGCCGTCGCAGCATTAAGTGTGGTGCGAGCGGTCAGTCAAAATTTAAATAGCTTAGGTTATTTAGAACAGAAAACGCTGGCGTCAATGGTGGCAGATAATGAGTTAGCGCAATTGTATTTAAGTGGCGAGTACCCAAGCTCAGTTAAGCGCGGTAAATCAACCTTAGCTGATCGAGAATGGTATTGGACTGTTACTAGTACTAAAACGCAACAGAAACTCTTGCGCCAAATTGAAGTCTCGGTGGCTACTGATTCGCAGCGCAAACATTCAGTTATTACGGTAAAGACCTATGTCAGCAATTAATTATCGTCGTCAACAAGGGTTTACGTTGTTGGAAGTTTTGGTGGCGATTGCGGTATTTGCGATGTTGAGCTTATCTGCCAATCAAGTGCTAACCAATGTGTTGCGCAGTGATACACAATCTAAAGATCACAATCAACGTTTACAAGCCATTCAACGCACCATGATTATGATGGATAATGATTTTCGGCAGATTGTGGCGCGCAAATTTAGATCTGATGCAGAAAAGCCAACGGATAATATTCTACAGGCAAGTGAATATTTATTAGATTCAAGCAGTGAAGGGATCACCTTTGTTCGTGGTGGCTGGCAAAACCCACAAGCAATGTTTCCTCGAGGTGATGTTACTCGTGTCGGTTATCGCATTATTGACGATAACTTAGAGCGAGTATGGTTTCGTTACCCAGATACTGTGACTGGAGATAAACCGTTGGTACGAGTGTTGCTAACGGGGGTCACCGATCTAAAGTTTGAATTTTATTATGATAAACAATGGCACAAGAAATGGAATAAAGCCAAGAGCTTGCCTGCGGGTATCAAAGTCATCATGACTTTAAAAAAATTGGGTGAGATTGAGCGGATTTATTTATTACCTACTTCTTCGTTGACGAGTAACAAGCAGGAGCAAGAGGGATGATAAAGCAACGCGGGGTCGCACTGATTGTGGTGTTATTGCTTGTTGCCTTGATGAGTTTGTTAGCGGTACAAATGACTGAGCGGTTGCAACTCAATTTTCATCGCGTTCAAAACCAAGTCGAGCATCAACAAAGTTATTGGTACAGCTTAGGAATTGAAGCATTAGCATCACAAGCATTACAACAAAGCCTGAAAGACAGTAAAACCGTAAACTTAACCCAAGCATGGGCTGTCGGTGAGCAAAGTTACCCTCTAGACAGTAATGCGGTAATCAGTGGCAATTTAACGGATAAACAGACCTGTTTTAATCTAAATGCTTTTAAAAATATTAAGGCGAGTGCTGGTAGTAGTAAGCAGCCTTTTTTAGTGAAGTATTTACAAAACATTCTTACAGAATCAGGAGTAGATGACTACGAAGCTGAAGTGATCGCAGATTCAAGTTGGGAGTTTGTGGATGATAACACGACAGTTGAGTCAGCTTACGGCGCAGAAGATAGTACCTATGAAAGCTTTCAGCCTCCTTATGTAACCGCCAATGATTGGCTGGCTGATGGCAGTGAGTTTAGAGCGATTAACGGTGTATCGAATAAAATTTATCAGCAACTCAAAGGGTTAATCTGTGCGTTACCGACCGATGAGATGTTGCTTAATGTGAATACCATTACCGAAAAACAAGCAGTGTTGCTGTCTGCCTTATTTGCGCCGTCGTTATCATTAGATGATGCGAAAAAAATCATCCGTGATCGTGATAATAAGCATACCGTGTGGGACAGTGTTGCTGATTTTATGAAGTTAGTGCCACAATCACCAGCGGATAGTGCCGATTCAGGAAAAGATAAGACGGCAACTGAAATGGAAAAATATTTAACTGTTACCAGTCATTATTTTTTGTTAGATGCTGAAATAAAAGTAGACCGTGCCCGAGTGCGAGCCGTGGCATTATTTAATCGTGATGATAAGAACAAGGTGACGGTCGTTCGTCGCCAGTATGGAGGAATCCGTGAGCGAATTTCTGACGATAAGGCTAAGTAGCCGGCCGGAAATGCCGGTGCAATGGCTAGTCTGGTCGCCACTGCAAAATGAAGTGATAGCCTCGGGTCAGTTAGCTGATATTAACCAACTAGGTGAATTAACTGAATATGCTGTTACTCGTCCTGTTTATGGTTTAGTACCAACCAGTGAGATGCTGTTAACGCAAGTGGCGATTCCTGCCGGCAGTAGCCGTCAGTTAACGGCGGTATTACCGTATCTACTTGAAGAAGAGCTGGCTCAAGATGTTGATAGTTTGCATGTGCAATTATTGAAACGCGATAACGATATTGCGACAGTTGCAATTATTGAACATCAAAAAATAGAGGCATGGTTAGCTGCATTTAGTGAATGCGGTATTGAACTTAAAAAGCTGATTCCAGATTGTTTATGTTTACCCTTGTTTAATGAGGGCTATAGCGCGGCTGAAATTGATGGGCAGTGGCTTATTCGACAATCAGAAGCCATGGGGGTTTGTGCCGATTCAAGTTGGTTAGGTGCGTGGATCACCGCTCAAAAAGCGCCAATAATTGTTGAAACGCCAGTCGATAACATAGATGACGATAGTGATGATATTACCGTTGAGGTTGAAGCTGAACGGTTAGCTGAAGAAGTTGAATCCATTGTTGCAGCGACAGAAAGCTTGGCGCAAGTGACAATTCATAACTATACCTCAGCACCTGCGAATATACCGGGTCGTTGGCAACCACAAGCGCCGGAATTAGTGATGCAGTTGTTGGCGATAGGAGCGGCAGAGTCTAAAGCGACCTTGTTATCAGGGCCGTATAAACCACAAGCTGCATGGCGTAAGCATCTACAGCCATGGCGCAAAGTCGTCATCACGGCTGCGGTAGTCTTAATTGTGCTTATTGGTGAGCAAGTACTAACTACGCAGCGTTTAGAACAACAAGCGAATGCGTATCGAACTGAAAGTGAACGTATTTTTCGTCAAGTTCTGCCACAGTTTAAACGTATTCCTTCGCAGAGTTATTTGAAAAATCAAATGAATGCGGCATTAAAAAGTTTAGGCGGCCATGGTGAACAAAATGGCATGCTAATGTGGTTAAGTGAATTAAAGCCTGCGTTAACGAAAGTGCCAACAATCAAGATTGTTAACCTTAAATATGATCAAACTCGAGGCGAATTACGCCTGCAAGCAACGGCAGCAGGCTTTCAAGATTTTGAACAATTACGTAGTGCATTAGCGACCCAGTTTGTAGTTGATCAAGGTCAGTTAACCAAACAAGATAATTTAGTCAGTGGCGCTGTGGTGTTGAGGAGAAAAGCCTAATGGCAGAAATAAAGTCATGGTGGAAAGCCCTCAGTCAACGAGAGCAGCATTTACTGCTTGGGGCTGGCAGTGCGTTAGTGATTGCGATTCTTTATTGGGGAGTATGGCAACCATTAAATCAACGTGCAGCTGATGCTCAAAATAAAATTAATCAACAGCGCCAGTTATTAACTTGGGTTGAGCATAAAGCGAATCAAATTACGGCACTTAAACGTGCGGGTGGAACGGTAAATGTTAGTGATGAGGGGCTTAACCAAGTTATTAATGAAACCACGACTCGATTTAAAATTGATTTGATTCGAATGCAGCCACGTAACGATGCGTTACAAGTGTGGGTGCAGCCTCTGCCATTTGATACGCTTGTTAATTGGTTGGTGTATTTGCAGCAGAATTTCGGTATTAATACACAATTTATTGATCTCTCAAAAACCGATAAAAACGGTATGGTTGAAGTTAACCGTTTGCAGTTAGGGCGAGGATAAGCGTGAAATTTAAATTAGCGATTGGTGCCAGTTTTGGTGCGGTATTTATAGCAAGTTTAGTCACTCATATTCCTGCCAGTTGGTTGTGGCAGTATGCGCCTAAAATACAAGGTCTCGCGATAGAAGGGATATCAGGTACACCATGGCAAGGATCAGCAGCGAATGTACGTTGGCAAAATCAACCTTTAGGGCGATTGCAGTGGAACATGCAATTAGGGAGCCTATTACAAGGCGAATTGGCGTTTAATGTTCGTTTTGGTAAAGGTAGTGAATGGCAGTTACAAGGGCAAGGTTTAGTGGGTTACAGCTTGTCGGGTCCATTTGCTGAAAAACTATTGTTGTCGATGCCTGCTGCGCAAGCCGTATCACAAGCGCCGCTTCCAGTGCCGGTATCTATCAATGGTAATTTAGAACTAACGGTTAGAGATTATCATTATGCGGCTCCTTATTGTAAAACTCTTGATGCGACGTTAGCTTGGGTGCAAGGTGCGGCAGAAACACCGATGGGGACGATTAAAGCAGGGCCTGTTTTTGCTGATCTTAGATGTGATAAAGGTGCGATTGTCGCTAAAGTCAAACAAACCTCGGCTGATGTGAGTAGTAACTGGCATGCTAATTTAGCCACTAACCGCCAATATAAAGTCGATGGCTGGTTTAAGCCCGGGGCAACGTTCCCTGAAAAATTAACGGCACAATTGAAATGGTTAGGTGATCCGAATACTAAAGGCCAATATCTGCTGAATTATTCAGGGCGTTTGTAGCGTTGGTTACTGTTTTAATCATAAAATTATTAATAATAGGCAGTCGATAACGGCTGCCTTGTTATTTCTGATGATTATTTGCTTTTAATTCGCGTAAGCTTTTCTTATTCTGGTAATGCTTTTCATTAAATTAGGGCCTTATTAATGGCGATCAGCAAAGATAAACCCCAAATCTTAGCAGCCGAAGTTGTTGCACAATCACGACTCTTTAAAATTGAATCATTGGACTTACGTTTTTCTAACGGTGTTGAGCGTACTTATGAGCGTATGCAGCCAAGTGGGCGTCATGCGGTATTAATCGTACCCGTCACAGCTGATGGTGATCTATTATTAATTCGTGAATATTCTGCAGGAACTGAGCGTTATGAATTAGGCTTTCCGAAAGGATTAATTGATGCTGGTGAAAGTGCATTAGCAGCGGCAAACCGTGAATTAAAAGAAGAAATAGGTTTTGGAGCGCAGCGATTACATCCGCTAAAAGAAGTGATTTTAGCGCCATCGTATTTTTCAAGCCGAATGACACTGTTTGTGGGGCAAGATTTATATCCCGAGCGTTTAGAAGGTGATGAGCCAGAGCCATTAGAAATTGTACGGTGGCCATTAGCTCAAGCAGAAGAACTACTTAATCACCTAGATTTCGCCGAAGCACGTAGTATCAGTGCCTTATTTTTAGCGCTGAAGTATTTAGCTTGCGAGGAATAACCAATGACATTAAATCATCTTATTAGTGATGTTATCGATATTGCCCAAGAATCAGGTCGATTGATCTTGGATATTTATCAGCAAGGACAGTTTGAGCAGCAAATTAAATCAGATAATACGCCAGTAACCAGCGCTGATTTAGCGGCTAATAAATTAGTGATTGAGCGATTATCCCAATTAACCCCTGACATTCCCGTACTGTCAGAGGAAGACACTGCAATATCATTAGCGGAACGTAGTCAGTGGCCCCGTTATTGGTTAATCGATCCCCTAGATGGTACTCAAGAGTTTATTGCTGGTAGTGGTGATTTCGCGACAATTATCGCGTTAATTGATAATAATAAGCCGATAATGGGAGTGGTGTATGCACCTGTATCTGGTGTAACGTATTATGCGGCGCAAGGTCAAGGGGCATATAAAATAACTGCGGCTGGTGAAACCTGTACGATCTCAACGACGAAACATCAGTTACCATTACATGGGTTAACCATTGCCATTAGTCGTCGACAAGATATTGATACCACTAAGGCGCGGTTTGATAGCCAATATCATTATGATCTCGTTGCATTAGGCTCTGCTTCGCTAAAAGCTTGTTTAGTTGCTGAAGGGGGCGCTGATTGCTACCTACGATTAGGGCCTACGGGTGAGTGGGATACTGCTGCGACTCAATGTATTGTTGAAGAAGCGGGCGGACGTATTTTTAATACCCATATAATGCCATTATCTTATAACCAGCGTCAGACTTTAGAAAATCCAAACTTTATTGTGCTTGGCGATGAACAATTACCGTGGGCATCGATTCTAACGGCAGATGATCGCTTAATGAACGCAGAATAGAATAGTTCATTACACTATCGATAGCATACAAAAACGGAGCCTCAATGGTTCCGTTTTTTGTATCTGTTATTTATGGCTCACCAATAAGAGACTATCAATGGTGATTCTAGAACAAACGGTTAAGGCCATTTAATGCCGCAACGCGAAACGCTTCTGCCATGGTTGGATAGTTAAAGGTAGTATTGGCAAAATATTCGATAGTATTACCTTCTCCTTTTTGCTCCATGATAGCTTGGCCGATATGAATGATTTCAGCCGCTCGTTCACCAAAGCAATGAATACCTAAAATAGCTTTGGTTTCACGATGAAATAATATTTTCAAACTGCCGACTTCTGTTCCTGCGATCTGAGCTCGAGCTAAATGTTTAAATTGCGATCGACCTACTTCATAAGGAATTTTTGCTGCGGTTAACTGTTGCTCTGTTTGGCCGACAGAACTGATTTCTGGCAGGGTATAAATTCCGGTTGGAATATTTGCAATTAATTGTCCTTGCGCTTTACCGGTACTGATCGCTTGCGCGACAAAACGTCCTTGATCATAGGCGGCACTGGCTAGGCTAGGGTAACCTATAACATCACCCACGGCATAGATATGCTCAACTGCGGTTTGGTAGCTATTGTTCACCTGTAGTTGCCCACGAGAATCAGCCTCTAAACCGACCTTATCTAGGGCTAGTTTGTCAGTGTTACCGGTACGGCCATTGGCATACAGTAAGCAATCTGCTCGCATTTTCTTACCTGATTGCAAGTGCAGAATAACCCCGTTATCTGTAGCTTCAATAGTTTCAAAAACCTCATCATTACGAACCATAGTACCCGTATTACTAAGGTGATAAGACAACGAATCAGACATCTCATTATCAAGAAATTCTAATAGTCGTTGGCGAGTGTTAACCAAATCAACTTTGACCCCAAGCCCTCTAAAAATAGACGCGTATTCACAGCCAATAACCCCAGCGCCATAAATTAAAATATGTCGAGGATCATGGGCTAATTGTAAAATTGAATCACTGTCATAAACACGAGGATGCGTAAAATCAACGGTGGTGGGTTGGTAAGGACGAGAGCCTGTAGCAATAATAAATCGCTCAGCACTGAAATGGTCAATACTGCCATCAAGGGTGGTAACACTGACGCTGTGTGAATCAATAAATTTCGCTTCACCGTGAATGATGTGGCAATGATTGCGATCATAAAAGCCTTGTCGCATACGGGTTTGTTTACTCACAACTTTAGTTGCATGGTGTAATATTTGGCTAAAGGTACGATGGAGAGTTGAGGTGTCATTGCAATACAGCGGATTTTGATTAAATTCGATAATACGACTGACGGCATGACGTAATGACTTTGAAGGAATGGTTCCCCAGTGGGTGCATCCGCCACCGACACTGTCTTCGCGTTCGATAATTGCGACTTTAAATCCAGCCTTCGTTAGCCCCATTGCCGCCCCTTCACCGCCAGGGCCACTGCCAATAATGATGACATCAAAATGGTTTTGAGAAGCAGGTAGGTTATTTGTCATAAAGTCATTCCTTGATTATGTCTTTCCATCTTACATTAACATTATGGTAACGATTTACCAGATAACGATGTAGGGGGGAATGACGATATCTCGAAGCGGCTCACGAAGTTTTTATCATTAATCAATCGCTATGGATCGAGATTGGTTATTAAACCAGCGCCACGTTTTGTGACGTAAAATCGTAATTGATCTCAATCTGGCTTTGCGTCAGTCGCGCTCTCGCTTTACTATGTGAGAGTCTCGCGTCGTTGCTATGGCGCAGATGTTACTGTGTAAACAGAGTATCATTGTAATAAAATCACAGAGAAGCAGATAATTGATGGGAATTAGGGCTCAGCAAAAAGAAAAAACTCGGCGTTCATTAATTGATGCCGCTTTTAGCCAGTTAAGTGCCGAGCGAAGTTTTTCTAATTTAAGTCTACGTGAAGTTGCGCGTGAAGCGGGTATTGCTCCAACGTCATTCTATCGTCACTTTAAAGACATGGATGAGTTAGGGTTAACCATGGTTGATGAAGGCGGTTTAATTCTTCGTCAATTAATGCGTCAAGCTCGACAACGTATTGCTACTGAGGGCAGCGTGATCCGTACCTCGGTAGAGACTTTTATGGAATTTATTGAAAGTAGTCCTAACGTATTCCGCTTACTGCTTCGTGAGCGTTCTGGTACATCAACAGCTTTTCGTGCTGCGGTTGTACGAGAAATACAACATTTTGTGGCTGAACTGGCTGAGTATCTTGAAGCGAAAACTGGGGTAACTCATGAAGAAGCTTATACGCAAGCTGAAGCGTCAGTAACATTGGTCTTTAGCTCTGGTGCTGAGGCGCTGGATCTTGATTGTCATGCGCGCGCTGAACATGCAGAAAGACTGATTATGCAACTTAGAATGATTGCAAAAGGTGCTTATTGGTACCGCAAAGAGCGTGAGCGTCGAGAGCTCAGGCAGAAACTATAATCTTATTTTGATTTGGTGAAGTATATATGGAAAAGCAACAACTTAAAGCTGAGCGTAAGACACTAATTTTATCTGTAATAACAGGTGTTTGTGGTTACGGTACTTTAGCGGTATTGTTTTCAAGTTATGTAACATTCTCTATTTTCCCTGTTTTGGCATTTGCTATGGCAGTGTACTGTTTATATCAAGAATATATGCGCAAACCTATGGCTGAAGGCGTCCCTGCGCTTGCTAGTGCATGTTTCTTTGTTGGTATATTTGGTTATGCAGCACTGCTTCGCGCTGAATACCCTGATATGGGATCAAATTTCATTCCATTAATGATTACATTGGCGTTGCTATTTTGGGTGTCATATAAAATGGGTGTAATGGATAAGAAAGAGCAAAAAGCAGCGTAAGGAATACTTGCTGTTATTTGAAAAAGAAAAAGGCGCTGATAGCGCCTTTTTTATTTTTATCTTTTGAGGATCACTGCTTATTTACGCTCTAGTAATACACCGGCTTCCATATGGTGGGTATATGGAAATTGATCAAATAAAGCAAATCGAGTGATATTGTGAGTTTCAGTTAGAATCGCCAGATTATCGCGTAATGTCTCAGGGTTACATGAGATGTACATTATATTGTCGTAGCCTTGTACCATGCGGCAAGTACCATCATCCATACCTGAACGTGGTGGATCGACAAAAATGGTGTTGCAGTTATAGCTTTGCAAATCAACATTCTGATCTTTTAGACGACGGAATTCACGTTTACCCGCCATTGCATCTGTAAAGTCTTCTGCAGACATACGAATAATTTGCACGTTTTCAATATTGTTTACAGCGATGTTGTATTGCGCTGAATCAACTGAAGGTTTTGCCAGCTCTGTTGCTAGCACTCGCTCAAAGTTTGGTGCTAGTGCTAATGAGAAATTACCATTACCACAATACAGTTCCAGTAAATCACCCGCGCTGTCTTGAGTACAATCAACTGCCCACTCCAACATCTTTTGTGCGACTTCACCGTTAGGTTGGGTAAAGCTATTTTCAACTTGCTTGTAAGTCAGTGCTTTATCATGAACTTTTAATTGTTCAATGACGTAGTCTTGATCTAAGACGATTTTCATCTTACGCGCACGACCAATAAGGTTTAATTTAAATCCTTCATCGTTCAAACGTTGTTTTAATATTTTTGCAGCCGCAGTCCATTCGTCATCTAACTGACGGTGGTAAAGCATAGAAACCAGAATCTCGCCACTTAAAGTAGATAGGAAGTCTACTTGGAATAGCTTGTGGCGTAAGGTCTTAATCGGTTTGATTGCGTCAAGCAACATTGGCATTAAATCGTTAATTAGGCGGCTTGCTGCTGGAAATTGATCAACACGGTATTTCTCACGTGTGTGTTGATTAAACATGATGTAATACAGCTCTTCGCCTTCGTGCCAAACACGAAATTCTGCACGCATACGGTAATGCTCTGCAGGAGAGGCAAACACCTCCAATTCAGGCGTTTCAAAATCGCTAAGTAGATCTTGAATACGCGCTGCTTTTTCATCCAACTGTGGCTGGTAATCAGCGATATTAAGGACGGTGGATGTCATAGTGTGTGCCTCGACTGCTCAAAATAAGACCGCAGATTTTATTGTATTGCACACTGATGTCCAGTGTTGATCCAAATTAAAATATTTATGTATCCAAAATTTTATAACTAATACCAAACAAAACTAGACATAAAAGCAATACAACACTAGCATTCGCGCTGTGCTGGTTAAGCCTTGGAAGGCTCGGGAATACGGTGTGAATCCGTAACTGACGCGCAGCGGTAATAGAGAACGAACGCACATGGATGTAATCCAAACACTGTTGATACTCCCTGCAAATAATTACAGCATTATTTAGTATAGTGGCAATGGGAAGTTGTTGCCTAGGCGACCTGATGGTCATGCTCTTAAGTCCGAATACCAACCAGTAAGACAAGCATATTGCTTTGTTATAAACGCGACTTAGGAAAATTGTAATGAAAAAATCCTTTTTAGCAGCGACGATAGCGTCGTTGTGTCTCCCTTCTTTTGCTTCATTTGCAGCGGAAACCCCATCTGATGATGTGATGGTGGTAACGGCTAACCGTGTTGAACAACCTGTAACATCGGTATTGGCACCTTTTAATGTTGTCACTCGTCAAGATATCGATAAAGTACAAGCTAAAACACTCACTGAAGTGCTGAGTTTATTACCAGGTGTACAGATCACTCAAAATGGTGGTCGTGGTCAACTCGCAAGTATCATGGTGCGCGGAACAAATTCTGATCAGGTGCTAGTGTTAGTTGATGGTATTCGAATGGCGCGCTCTGTAGCGGGTAACGTTGATTTTAATCAAATTCCATTAACCCAAGTTCAACGTATTGAATTTACTCGTGGTGCTCGCGCAGCTATCTACGGTTCTGAAGCTATCGGTGGTGTGATTAATATTATTACTCTTACTGGAACGGATATGCCTTCAAAAACAAAATTGGATTTAGGCCTTGGTAGTCATAATTATCAAGAAGCAAATGTATCTGGCGCGTATAAGATTGGTGATAAAAGCGTATTACAAGTAGCTGCCGGTTATGAAAACGATGATGGTTATAATGTTCATCCTCAACCGGGCTTAAATGATGGTGATAAACATGGTTTTGATAGCCGTAATGCATCGTTAGCATTACATCATCAATTTACCGATGAAATATCAGGTTTTGTCGCAACTCGTTGGTATAAAAATCATTCTCAATATGATGGTTCAAGTGTGTATTCTGGCCATCAGTATGTGAGATCGGAAACCGAATTTAATGATTATTCTGCGGGTTTAAAATATGCGCAGGATAGCTATAAGTCATCACTGATTCTTGATTACCAAAAACAAGACAACCTTGATCTGATCGATAAAACTAACGCCGTTAATCGTAAGGACCAATATCACCAACGTAATGTTCAATGGCACAACCAATATCAATTACTATCAACATTGTCAGTGAGTGGCGGTATTGATTGGCGCCAAGAGCAATGGAATGATCTTACGGGATTTGCAGGTAATAAAGAACGCGATAATACCGGTTATTATGCGATTGGTTTATGGGATTACTCCCCGGTTAGCATCGAAACCAGTGTTCGTCTGGATGATAATCAGCAGTATGGTACCCATTCAACGTATAATATTGCTGGTGGCTGGTATTTAAATGATAATATTCAGTTACGTGGTTCGTATGGCACAGCATTTAAAGCCCCTAATCTTTACCAACTTTACGTTAAAAGTGCTTGGTCAACGGGTAACCCTAATTTAAACCCCGAAACATCAAAAAATATCGATGTCTCGCTACATGCTGACTATGACATCGCGAGTATTGCAGTTACAGCTTACCAAATGCGTATTGATGATTTAATTGAGTATGTTGGTGGCACACCATCGTATGACAATGTTAAAGGGGAAAGTAAAATTAAAGGTATTGAAGTCGAAGCTGACTTTGATACAGGTATTATTACTCACCAGTTAAACTTTGATTTTAAAGATCCTCGAGATAGTGAAGGTCAACAGCTTATACGTCGTGAAAAATTCTCATTTAAATGGGTAGGTACGGCAAGTTATGGTGATCTAGATACCGCAGTGACGTACCAGTACCATGGTAAACGTCCAGATATTTCTGATACAGAGCTATCGGCATACGATACGTGGGATATTGCATTAACATACTGGTTGCAACCCAAGCTTGCTTTAAAAGGTCGAGTCGCTAACCTTCTTGATGAAGATTACGAAACGGCTGGCGGTTATGTAATGCCGGGACGGACTTTTTACACTAGCCTTAATTATCAGTTTTAAGACAAAGTTTTTTATAGTTTAAGGCCGCCATTGTGCGGCCTTTTTAATGGTGATAAATATGAAACGAAGCGTGATTGTTAGTTGGTCATCGGGCAAAGATTCAGCATTAACGTTATGGCGGTTAATTAACGATCCTAGCTATGAGGTTGTTGGGCTTTATACAACTTATGTTGGTAGCGAGGTGCCGTTTCAAGCAACGCCAATTGAGATTGTTAAACAACAAGCCTTACTCATCGGTTTACCTTTGGTGTTAATTGAATTACCGAAGGTGTTTCCTGCTAATAATGTTTATCAACAGACGATTGTAAATAGTTTAAAAAATTGCGAGCTAGCGTTTGATTGTGTTGCGTTTGGCGATTTGTTTTGTAACGGTATTGCTGATTATCGTCGGCAATATATTGAGCCTGCCGGCTGGGCCTGTGTGTTTCCATTACTTGGACAACCCAGTCATCAGCTAGCGAATGAAATAATTGAATGCGGCATTAAAACGAAATTAGTGACTGTTGATAGTACCCAATTGGAGACGCATTTCTGTGGACGTTGGTTTGATCATCAATTATTAACTGAATTACCATTGACCGCTGATCTCTGTGGTGAAAATGGTGAATTTCATTCGTTAGTCGTCGATGGGCCTTTTTATCGACAACCACTTAATCTGTTATGGTTAGGGTGTGAAACTGATGCACGGTTTTGTTATCAACGCTATGCACTGGTAGAGACTGGCTCATCGCAGTATCATAACGACTCGATATCGTAATAAGGTAAGTGGTAGTGAAAAAGGTTGTCATTTTTGATTCAGGGGTAGGCGGTTTATCGGTGTATCAAGAGATCCATGCTTTACTACCTCAAGTACAGTTTATTTACGCTTTCGATAATGCCGCTTTTCCTTATGGTGAATTAGATGATGCAACATTAATAAAGCGCACCAATTATATTGTGACGTTATTAGCGAATCAATATCAGGCTGATTTGGTAGTTATCGCTTGTAATACAGCAAGCACTATCGTTTTACCTTCGTTACGTCAGCAGTTAACAATACCCGTCGTTGGTGTTGTTCCCGCGATAAAACCTGCAGCATTGATTAGCCAAACAAAATCGATTGGTTTATTAGCAACACCGGCAACGGTTAATCGAGCTTATACTCACCAATTAGTACAACAATTTGCTAATGGCTGTGATGTTAAGATGATTGGTTCCACTCGGTTGGTCGAAATGGCGGAGCAGAAACTACGTGGCAAGTCTGTAGACATAGAAGAGTTAACAGAGATCTTAGCGCCATGGCAAGGTACTGTAGATAGTATTATTTTAGGGTGTACGCATTTTCCACTAATAAAACAAGAAATCCTATTGGCGCTAAAACATCAAGTAAATGTTATCGATTCAGGTAAAGCTATTGCTAAGCGCGTGGCATTATTATTAGCGTTACCAGCCGAAGTGACAACTACAACGCCGCCGATAAAGAACGTTACATACAGCAGCGCCGCAACATCAGATGTTGCGGCGCTGAATAAAAGCTTAAATGAAATGCAATTAGATATTATTCAAGATCTAAACTATCCGCATTTTTAGGCTCATTAGCTTCACGTACTTTTAGGGTGCGTTGGCCATATTCCTGGTTGTTGAGTTGATCAATAGCATGTTCTGCATCTTGACTATTCATAACAACAAAACCAAAGCCTCTACGTTTACCTGTGCGTTTATCCTTCATAAGGCGCACAGCAAAAACATCACCATGCTCAGCGAAAAGGTTTTTTACGTCACTCTCATTAGCACGGTAAGGAAGGTTGCCAACATAAAGGGTTTTGCTACTTTGAGAAGGATCTAATTCATCGAGGACAGGATTTTTATGTTCTTGCATAAATCGTAACGCTAATCCTGTTAGCATCGCACCAAGCGCAAAACTAATGGCTGGTGGAGTGCTACTGAACATACTAAAGATTAAGGCGCCAATGATAGCGATCGCAATCACTGTTATTGTGGTTTGGTTATTTGATTTCATATTTTAAGTACATCTCAAAAGGGAAAGAGAAGAATGCGTTAATGGGTGTTTTAACATCAAGCTTACAATGATGCCAATTTTAATGGTCTGTAATTAATAATAATTGAGTATAAATGTACTCGCATGAGCTTATTACAGACACATAGTTCACATTAGATGAAATAATCAGCAATTACATTATTTTTTTTCAAAAAGGCTTGTCAGAGTGATCAAAGTCTCTATAATGCGGCTCCATCGAAAGGCGGTACGGTTAAACAGCCGATCAAGTTCAAACTTTTGATACTAGCTTTAAATTAAATAATTAGTTTGTAATTCGATGAATATCAAGGTGATTGTTTTGCAAAAAATATTTTCTTTTTACTTCTATAGTGAGAAGAGAGTCAATAAGATGTTTTAAACTAAAATTTCTTCTTGACTTTATTTTGATGGTGCGTATTATACGCCACCTGACTTGCTGAAGCGTAAGACGCTAAGGCATTGAAAGTCAACGTTCTTTAA
>NZ_JAYXUH010000016.1:0-112044 GCF_036040035.1 Photobacterium sp. S4TG1 | reverse complement strand
TGCCTAAGCCGTATTTTTTAATTTGGAGCGACACACGAGGTTCCCGATATTGTAAACTCAGGCGTGACCTCAACCTTGGCAAGGTTGCGCTCTACCAACTGAGCTAGTGTCGCATGTTCTCAAAAGAGAATGGAGGCGCGTCCCGGAGTCGAACCGAGGTACACGGATTTGCAATCCGCTGCATAGCCACTCTGCCAACGCGCCATTTTCGTAAAGAACCTAATCCTTACTTACCTTAGCAAGTCACCCCGCTGCGGTATGTGGTGTAATTTACTGATTTTACGGGCTGAGTCAACGAAAAATTATGACTTTTTATTTAAGTGGTTATTTTCCGTTACATCCACCTAAAAATCAGCCCATTGTTGATCAAATTCCACTCACCTAAAATTTCATGGGTGATATTGAAATATTATCAACGCATTAATTAACCATCTCTTTTATATAGTCAGTACTGATATTTATCATTATGGCTTAAATACCGATAACCTTAACTGTAATCGTAATTACACTCGCCCTTCTTTATTTTTCTTTAAATATAATTGATTAACAAAGTGAATTTTAACCTCTAATTATCTGATTTTAAAGCATACCTCTTTAGGGTTATTTAAAGTTCGACTTGATTTGTATCATATATATTCTAGTTAACACTCAATAAGCTTGTGGTAATTCACGATATTGTTAAGAGGATCTATGAGCAAAGTCAAAATAGCAATTATTGGTAACGGTATGGTTGGTCATCGCTATATCGAAGAGCTAATCGATAAAGCAGATATGAACAATTATGACGTTACTGTCTTTTGTGAAGAACCACGTGTTGCTTATGATAGAGTTCACCTCTCATCTTATTTCTCTCATCACACTGCAGAAGAATTATCTCTTGTTAAGCAAGGTTTTTATCAAAAGCATGGTATTAACGTCTTATTAGGTGAACGTGCCATTACGGTTAATCGAGATCAAAAGCTCATTTATTCTAGTAGTGGTCGTGAAATTCATTACGATAAATTGATTATGGCAACAGGATCCTACCCTTGGGTTCCACCTATTAAAGGTAATGAATCCAAAGACTGTTTTGTTTATCGAACCATTGAAGATCTTAAAGCAATAGAAGCAACGGCTAAACACAGTAAAAGTGGCGTTGTTGTCGGTGGTGGCCTTCTTGGGCTAGAAGCCGCTGGTGCACTTAAAGCATTAGGTGTTGATACTCATGTGATTGAATTTGCTCCAGTGTTAATGGCTGAGCAACTAGACCCTCATGGCGGCGCTCAACTAAGAAAAAAAATCGAGCAACTCGGTGTTGTTGTCCATACGGGGAAAAATACCCAAGAAATTATAGCTAAAGGCCAACACGCTCGCAATACTCTCATATTTGCCGACGGCACATCCCTCGAAGTCGACTTCATCGTATTCTCTACCGGCATTCGCCCACAAGATAAGCTCGCCCACCATTGTAATTTAACGCTAGGTGATCGTGGTGGTATTGCGATTAATAGCTTCTGCCAGACATCTGATGATGATATTTATGCCATTGGTGAGTGTGCATCTTGGAACAATATGTTCTTTGGCCTTGTTGCCCCGGGTTATAAAATGGCACAAATTGCTGCCGGCCACTTACTCGGCGAGACTCATACCTTTGAAGGTGCTGACATGAGCGCCAAACTAAAATTATTAGGCGTAAAGGTTGGCAGTATTGGTGATGCGAATGGCCGTACACCTAACAGTAAAAGCTATGTTTACCTTAACGAACAACAGGACGTTTATAAACGTATTATTGTTTCAGAGGATGGTAAGCAGCTATTAGGAGCCGTATTAGTTGGCGATACCACTGATTATGGTAATTTATTACAGCTTAAATTAAATAATATTGAATTACCTGAAAATCCAGACAGTTTGATTCTACCTACTCATACTGGCGCAGAAAAACCAGCAATGGGGGCAGATTCATTACCTGATAGTGCCGTCATTTGCTCATGTTTTGATGTTACTAAAGGTAAAATAGCTGCCGCCGTTGCTGAAGGTTATACAACACTTGGTGATATTAAAGCGATAACAAAAGCAGGCACAGGCTGTGGGGGATGTGTACCACTGATCACTCAAGTCCTTAATAGTGAACTTGCAAAGGCTGGCGTTGAAGTTAAAAATCACCTTTGTGAGCATTTTGAATACTCTCGTCAAGAACTCTTCCATCTTATTCGCGTTGAAGAAATCACCTCTTTTGATGCTTTACTGGCTAAATATGGTAAAGGTTACGGTTGTGAGGTCTGTAAACCCGCTATTGGTTCTATTTTAGCGTCATGCTGGAATGAATACGCCCTCAGTCCTAAAAATACACCACTACAAGATACTAATGATATTTTCCTTGGCAACATGCAAAAAGATGGTACCTACTCTGTTATTCCTCGCATGGCCGGTGGTGAAGTAACGCCTACTGGATTATTAGCATTAGCTCAAATTGCAAGTGATTATCAGCTTTATACCAAGGTAACTGGTGCTCAACGTATAGGTCTTTTTGGTGCCCATAAAGACGATTTACCACAAATTTGGCAACGTCTGATTGATGCCGGATTTGAAACAGGTCAAGCCTATGCCAAAGCATTACGCATGGCAAAAACATGTGTTGGTAGCACTTGGTGTCGTTTTGGTGTGCAAGACAGTGTCGGTTTAGGCGTCCAACTAGAAAACCGTTACAAAGGTATTCGTACTCCTCATAAAATGAAGTTTGGTGTTTCTGGTTGTACTCGAGAATGTGCCGAAGCTCAAGGTAAAGATTTAGGTATTATTGCAACAGATGCGGGTTGGAATATGTATGTCGGAGGTAATGGTGGCATGAAGCCCCGCCATGCTGATTTATTAGCCGCAGATCTTGATACTGCAACATTAATTAAATATATCGACCGCTACTTGATGTTTTATGTTCGCACTGCCGACAAATTACAGCGTACTTCAACATGGCTAACCAGCTTAGACGGCGGTGTAGACTATCTAAAAGATGTCATCATCAATGATAAATTAGGCCTTAACCAACAACTTGAAGCTGATGCAGAACGGTTGATTGCAAGTTATCACTGTGAGTGGCAAGCCACACTAACTAATGAACAGCAATTAAAACGTTTTTCTCATTTTATTAATAGCACAGAACGTGATAGCAATGTTGTTTTTGTACCCGAACGAGAACAGCACCGCCCTGCGGCTATTAGTGAAAAAACAATCAATAATGAACAAGATACAACCTTTATTATTTCATTGGAGGAAAAAGCATGAGTCAGTGGATCTCTGTATGTAATCTTGATGATTTGATCCCCGGCACAGGCGTTTGTGCCCTAGTTGGCGATCAGCAAGTCGCTATTTTCCGTCCAGACAATAGTGAGCAATTATTTGCCCTCAATAATAAAGACCCCTTTGCACAATCAAATGTCCTCTCTCGTGGAATTATTTGCCAACATCAGAATCAGCTATGGATCGCGAGTCCATTAAAGAAACAACGCTTTTCATTAGTTGATGGCCATTGTTTAGAACAACCTGATATCAAAATTACTTGTTATCAGATTCAAGTTCATCAGGGTCAAGTGCAGGTGCGCTTGTAATTAGAGCAGTAATGAGTTTGGCAGAGAGTGCCAAACTCTTCTTTGCCATAAGTTAATACGACAATTTCTCTATTAGCTTATGACAAACAGTTTTAATTTCTACAGGGAAAATGTATGTACGCTGATACCATCAAAAAATGCTCCGCTAATGCGGCACGTATTGTTGAATTTGCACAAAAAGAGAAACTCGGTTTTTGGTTAAGCTCTGCTATGGCTGGCGCTTATGTTGGCTTAGGTATTATTTTAATTTTTACACTGGGCAATATGGTCGACCCAAGTATTAGACCTCTTGTTATGGGCTCAACCTTTGGTATCGCCTTAACTTTAGTGATCATTGCAGGATCTGAGCTTTACACTGGCCATACTATGTTTTTAACCTTTGGTGTAAAAACAGGCCAAATCACCGTTGCTGACACATTACGTGTATTACCCCAAACATGGATAGGAAACCTATTAGGCTCGGTTGGTGTTGCCCTACTTTTCTTTTATGCCGGTGGTGGCAAACTTTTAAATGATAGTAACAGTCTATTAAATAATGTCGCGATGGCAAAAACAGCTGCTCCAGCATCGGTATTACTATTTAAAGGCATGCTATGTAACTGGCTTGTTTGTTTAGCTATTTGGATGTGCCAGCGCGTCGAAGGTTCAGCAAAATTCATTGCGATTTGGTGGTGTTTATTGGCTTTCATTGCTTCAGGCTTTGAACACTCAATTGCTAATATGACTATTTTTGCCCTATCTTGGTTTGGAGAGCATAAAGACACATTTACCCTTATTGGCATTAGCCATAACTTATTGTGGGTAACAATCGGTAATACGCTTTCTGGTGTGGTATTTATGGGTTTAGGCTATTGGTTTACAACACCAAAAGCACAACGTCCACTAATTAAGTCAACCACAACCGCGACTCAAGTACAGTAATCATGCCCACTATAATGACACAGCTTTGGAGTAAACTTATGTGCCCGTCAGACACTTTATATACGTTATCTACCCCAACTAAGATCGGCAATGTGATCCTTGTTGGTGCAGGCCCTGGTGATCCTGATTTACTTACAGTCAAAGCCCTACGCTTAATTCAACAGGCTGATGTCATTATTTATGATCGCTTAGTTTCACAAGAAATCGTTGAACTATTTCCTTCTTGTTGCCAAGCTATTTTTGTCGGCAAAGAAGCCGGTAATCATTGTGTACCTCAGCAACAAATTAATAATCTGTTAGTTAAACATGCCCTCGCGGGTAAACAGGTGGTACGTTTAAAAGGCGGCGATCCGTTTATTTTTGGCCGCGGTGGTGAGGAATTAGAAGCATTACAACCCTTTAATATTCCTTTTGAAGTTGTGCCTGGAATCACCGCTGCATCGGGATGTGCAGCATATGCAGGCATTCCATTGACCCATCGCGATCACGCTCAAAGCGTGCAGTTTATTACCGGACATTTAAAGCAAGGCCAAGATCAGATCGATTGGCTATCACTGGCGCGCGCTAAACATACGTTGGTATTTTATATGGGATTAAATCAAAGTAATGTTATTCGTCATAAATTAAGTGCTTACGGTATGCCATTAACAACACCTATTGCGATTATTGAACAAGGCACAACGCCCCACCAGCGCGTATTAACAGGGGAGCTCGCCAAAATAGAAGAACTTGCCCAACAAGCAGCTAGCCCCGCTTTAATAATTATCGGTAGCGTTACTCAATTATCACAACAACTAAATTGGTTTAATCAACAACCAGATGCACTAACCAATATAGAACAAGAGATGCAACGTTATGGTTAAGTTAGGCTAACTTACTAAGTTATGAATACAAAAAAGCGAGCTATGAGCTCGCTTTTTTATTTGTTAATCAATACGTAACGTGTATTAGTGATTGTCTGCGTTTAACAAGTCACCTTTTGCTGCTTTAAGATACTGCACCATTGACCAGTAAGTTAGCACCATTGCAATATAAAGTGATGCATAGCCTAGCCATACAACATATTGATGTGGATGCCATAGTAATAATAATAAGGCAAACATTTGTGATGCTGTCTTTACTTTACCAACCCATGAAACGGCAACACTGGCACGTTTGCCGAGTTCAGCCATCCACTCTCGTAGTGCTGAAATAATAATTTCACGGCCAATCATAGTAATAGCAGGAACAGTTACCCATAAAGTATGGTAGTGCTCAACAACTAGCACCATTGCAGTTACAACCATTAATTTATCAGCGACGGGATCAATAAACGCACCGAAACGTGTGGTCTGATTAAGCTTACGTGCAAGATAACCATCAAACCAATCTGTTACGCCTGCCACCCAAAAGATTAACGCAGTAGCAAACGCCGACCATTCATAAGGTAAATAAAAGGCAATAACGAAAAATGGAATAAGAATGAGCCGGATAAAACTTAAAATATTTGGGATTGATAAACGCATAATTTTATTCTTATGTTCAAGATCTGGGCCTAACATACAATCTAGACTACCCTAAAAAAGTAAAAGAGTGTGCCTTTTCTGTAAATTTAACCAATAAAGTACTGTAGCAATGATGACCTTCAAAGCGACAGACTAACCATGTTGCAATGCATCGACTATTTTTTCAGCTAAAGCTAAACTGATACCAGGTACTTTAGCAATTTCTTCTTTACTTGCTTTTTTTAGTTCTTGCATTCCACCCATATATTTTAATAAAGCCTGACGCCGTTTAGGTCCAACTCCCTCGACATCTTCAAGAGTACTACGTTTTCTTACTTTTGCTCTCTGGGCACGGTGGCCACTGATTGCATGATCATGACTTTCATCGCGAATATGTTGTATTAAATGTAACGCGGGAGAATCGCTTGGCATAGAAAATTCTTCACCAGTAACAAAAATTAGCGTTTCTAATCCAGGTTTTCGCGTCGTTCCCTTTGCAACACCTACTAACATTGGTCGTTTTGGCCAATCAGCGATATAAGGTTTAACAACATCATACGCTCTTGATAATTGACCTCTACCCCCATCAATGAAAATTATGTCTGGAATTTTATCTAATTCCATGTTTTTACTATATCTACGCTCTAATACTTGTGCCATCGCAGCATAATCATCTCCCCCCGTTATACCAGTAATATTATAACGACGGTATTCTTGCTTTAATGGGCCTTCATGATTAAAGACAACACAAGATGCCACGGTTTTTTCACCCATGGTATGACTAATATCAAAACATTCCATTCGAGAGATAGGTTTTAAGTTTAATGCTTGTTGCAGTGCAAAGAAACGCTCTTGAATTGTCATTCTATGATTTAATTTACTGGTTAACGCTGTTTCCGCGTTAGTTTGCGCTAATTGTAGATATTTTGCTCGTGTTCCTCGCGGATGATATTTAATCGTAATTTTACGACCAGCAAGGTCAGACAAAGCAGTTAAAATAGCCTCACTATCATCCCCAAGTTCTTCACTTAATAAAATAAGGCTCGGTATAACACGGCCTTCAGCTTGATTAAAATAAAACTGGGTGACAAAGCTTGATAGCACTTCGGTTAACGATGCATCAACAGGCATTTTAGGAAAATAACTGCGACTACCTAAAATCTTCCCCTGACGAATATACAAACCATGAATACACGCCATGCCGTTTTGATGTGCAATACCAATAACGTCTAAATCATCTTCATTATCTTGACTAACAAATTGTTGCTCTTGAATTCGACGTAGAGCTTGAATCTGATCGCGATATATAGCTGCTCGCTCAAAATCAAGCGCCATACTCGCCTGCTCCATTTTCTCCACCATGGTATTGATCACTTGGCGATCTTTACCTTGAAGAAATAAACGCACCCACTGAACTTGCTGTTGATAATCATCATCAGAGATTAATCCAGCGACACAAGGACCAGAACAACGACCAATTTGATACATTAAACAAGGACGACTACGATTAGCGTAAACCGAATCTTCACATTGACGAATTGGAAATATTTTCTGCATCAAGTGCAAACTGTCACGCACGGCAGAAACATCAGGATAAGGACCGAAATATTCACCTTTGCGACGTTTAACACCACGATGAATAGATAAACGAGGATGTTTACTGGCACTTAACAAAATATAAGGATAAGACTTATCATCACGTAACAAGACATTATATTTGGGTAAATACTGTTTGATATAATTGTGTTCAAGGATCAATGCTTCAGTTTCAGTGTGAGTTACTGTTACATCGACTTTACAAATATTTTTAACTAACGCGCGTGTTTTTTCGCCCGCAACATTGGTTCGAAAATAACTTGATAAGCGTTTTTTGAGATCTTTCGCCTTACCAACATAAATTACTTCACCGCTGGCGTCATACATACGGTAGACGCCAGGTTGGTGAGTTACCGTTTTGAGAAAACTTTGCGCATCAAAAACGGTATCATCGACATGATTAGACACTATAGCGTCTCAGTATCAAGCATGCCGTGACGAATCGCTAGATGTGTTAACTCAACATCACCACTAATATTTAACTTATTAAATAAACGATAACGGTAACTATTTACAGTTTTAGGACTTAAGCTTAATTGCTCGGATATATCAGTAACTTTTTGTCCTTTAGTGATCATCATCATGATCTGTAATTCACGCTCGGACAGCTCTTTAAATGGGTTTTCTGAATCTGGCGCGAACTGACTTAAAGCCATTTGTTGAGCAATTTCAGAAGAAATATATCGCTGACCACTGTTAACCATACGAATGGCATTCACCATCTCATCAGGCCCAGCTCCCTTGGTTAAATAACCCGAGGCACCGGCTTGCATAACTTTTGTTGGGAATGGATTTTCAGTATGTACGGTTAATACAATAATTTTAATCTCGGGATTGAAGCGTAATATTTTACGAGTAGCTTCAAGACCACCAATACCTGGCATATTCATATCCATAAGAATAATGTCGGCATGATTACTACGACACCATTTTACGGCATCCTCACCACTGACGGCTTCCCCTACCACTTTAATACCACGGACATCTTCAAGAAGACGTCGGATCCCTGTGCGAACCAGTTCGTGATCATCTACAAGGAATACATTAATCAAGCTGTATCTCCAATATGATTTGGCTCTGCACCCTGCCACTATGGCGGGACAGCTAACTTACTAATACTTATAATTCTACCTTAACTTAACCATGAACCTCATACTGATTCTGTGTATCAGCGCAAAGTTTCACATAAAGTTAAGACTTGACAGTTTACGGTTATCTATTTTTTACGAGCTGTAAAATAATGACCGTTGTTCGATTATTGTCTATTTTATAATAAAAATAAAGCCCCAAAAAATACCTATATCCAGAAGTGAGTTATACAATGATAAAAAATAACCAAATCAGTAAGATATAACAATTTATTAACCTTGTTTTGATAAGGTTAATTAATGCTGATTAATCCTTAGCCGTCTAGATGTAAAGCATTCCTTTCCGAGAAAGATTACGTTATCATAGCGCCGCTTTTGGTTTCACATTCTATATATACGACGTTTTCACATTAAAAAGACTTACACCGCTCTTGCTTAATAATGGATTATTAATGCTGAGTTACCACTAATGATAGTGATTACTATCACGGTACTCTGCAGATTGGCATGGTCTATCTAATCTGTAATACGATGATTATAACCATTAGTATCTATTATCCAATTATTGCATTGCATCGATGACAGCGTGTCTCGATGACTGAGTTAACAAGGTTAAGTTATGAGTCTTTCTGCTAAAACAGTTGTTGTTATTGCAATTGGTGCAGCCCTATATGGTATTGGTGGTTTGCCTATGTTTGGTATTCCTATCTTTGCTAACACCACACTTAAACCTGCGATGGCAGTCTTAGCCTTATTCGCCGTTCTCTTTGGGCCTTTAGTTGGCTTTCTTGTCGGTATTATAGGTCACTGGGTGACAGACCTTTTTGCTGGCTGGGGCGTATGGTTCACATGGGAATTAGGCTCAGGCATTGTTGGCTTAATTATTGGACTCTATCCGATGCTAACCCGTGGTCGCTTAGAAATGGGACGCTTTTCTAATCTAGATTTCAGTCTTTTTGTTGTTCTCGCTTTTGTTGCCAATGTTGTAGGTTATGGCACCTCCGCCTTTCTTGACGCTATTCTCTATGCCGAACCATTTATTAAAGTATTGGTACAATTAGTGATTATTGCACTCAGTAATACCGTTATTATTGCTGTCGTTGGCCATTTGATTTTAACGTCAGTGGCTAAACGTAAGCAGCAAGGCTTCAACTTAAAAGAGGCTTACTAATAATGAGTATCGTTTTTAATAACTTTTCGTTTAAATATTGGGCACTTGAAAATCCGACGTTAAAAAATATTAACCTAACAATTAATAAGGGCGAAAAGATTGCCATTATTGGTCCAAGTGGTTGTGGTAAATCAACCTTAGGCCAATGTCTTAATGGGCTTATTCCTCATGCGATCAAAGGTGACTGTAGTGGTGAGCTTTACATTAATGGTAAAAATACTCGTCAGCTAGATCTGGATCACTGCACCAGTATGGTCGGTACAGTACTGCAAGATACCGATGGTCAATTTGTAGGATTAAGTGTGGGAGAAGATATTGCCTTTGCACTTGAAAACCAAATGATTCCACAGCAAAAAATGCGTGAAATTGTACAAGCCACAGCTGACATGGTCGACTTAAACAGCATTTTATACCACTCTCCTTTTGATTTAAGTGGCGGCCAAAAACAGCGGGTTTCACTTGCTGGCGTGATGGTTGATGACGTTGATATTTTGTTATTTGATGAACCTTTAGCAAGCCTTGATCCTAAAACAGGTAAAGCTGCAATTGAAATCATTGATAACCTCCATAAAGATTCAAACAAAACGGTAATCATCATTGAGCACCGTTTGGAAGATGTATTACATCGCCCAATTGATCGTATTATTATGATGGAGCGTGGTGAAATCATTGCAGATATGACACCCGATGAGCTATTGGCAAGTCCATTACTGCAGCAACATGGTATTCGTGAGCCGCTCTATATCTCGGCAATAAAAGCGGCAGGATGTACAATCACAGCTGAAGATAAACCCGCTTATTTTTCAACCATTAAACTTGATAAATTTAAACCTCAAATTGAGTCATGGTTTCATCAAATTAAACAGCCTCAGATCGAGCCAAAGCAAGACGTTCTCTTGAGTATTAAAGACCTTAGCTACTCTTACGATGGTGTTCGTAATACGTTAGATAATGTCAGCTTTGATATCCATAAAGGTGAGTTTGTTGCCATTATGGGAAAAAATGGCTCAGGTAAATCGACGATCACCCGTTTAATCATGGGTGTATTAGACGCCGATCAAGGCACGATTGCCCTTAATGGTCACAATTTAGCTGATCAATCTATTTTTGAACGTAGCCAGCATATCGGTGTAGTGATGCAAAACCCTAATCATATGATCTCGCATCATATGATTTTTGATGAAGTCGCATCAGGCCTACGTAACCGAGGTATGGATGAAGCACAGATCAAAACAAAAGTAGAAGCAACTCTCAAATTATGTGGCCTTGGTCGTTACCATCACTGGCCAATTGATGCGCTGAGCTTTGGTCAGAAAAAACGCGTTACTATTGCAACAATGTTAGTCCTTGAACCAGAATTACTTATCTTAGATGAGCCAACTGCTGGACAAGATTATCATCACTACGCAGCGATGATGGCCTTTATTCAAGAGCTTAATCAAAAGCTTGGACTAACTATTGTGATTATTTCACATGATATGCACTTAGTCCTTGAATATACTCAACGTGCGATTGTTATTGCAGATAATCACTTATTAGCTGACGACCAGGTTAATCATATTTTTAGCCAGCCAACTTTATTAGATCAAGCAAACTTAACCGTTACTAGCTTATACTCACTGGCCCAAGCTGTTGGTATTGAACATATTGATCAATTTATTCGCTGTTTTATCGCCCACGAAGTAAAAAATAAATAACCATGAAAAGCAAACATTTAAAATTTGGCATCAGTTATGTCAACACCCACTCTTGGCTACACGCCTTAAACGGTATAACCAAGTTTGTGTTATTTATGGCCTGGGTAACAATGGTGTTAATCACTTTTGATCTACGTGTTATTTGTGGATTAATTATCGTAGGTTTATTGCTACTTAAAGCCACAAAGATTCCATTTGCTGTTTATAAACCATTATTAGTTGGTACGGCTGTAGTGTTATTAATGAATGCGTTATTTATGTTTTTAATTGCCCCTCAGCAAGGCACTGACTACATGCATTCAACCACCGTGTTAGTACACCTTTTTGGGCACTACAATATTACCCTTGAGACAGTATTTTACTTACTGACAGTAACACTTAAATATTTCAGTATGTTCCCAATTGCATTAGTGTTTGTATTCACGACTCACCCAACAGAGTTTTCGGCCAGTTTAAACAAATTAGGTGTACCTTATCGTATAGCTTATGCTGTCAGCCTTACTTTGCGTTATTTGCCAGAAGTAATGAAAGATTTCACCAATATCATGCACGCTCAACAAGCACGTGGTGTGGATATTTCAAAAAAAGCGCCAGTCATGACACGTATTCGTAACGTTGCAAAAATTCTTGGACCATTAATCTTCTCAAGTTTAGATCGTGCTGATGTTATCTCCAATGCAATGACACTGCGTGGTTTTGGACGCAATAAAAAACGTACTTGGTATAGCTTAAAGCCGATGACCAAAAATGATGTTATGGCATTAGTCATCATTGCGTTAGTACTTGGACTTGGCATTCTGCACCGTTATCAATCAGCAACCTTATTCTGGTATCCTTTTCACTAAGGTAACCTCTAAAGCATAATAAAAACCGTCATTTATTGGCGGTTTTTTCGTTTAATCCTCTATAAATATTCACTTCATTTATTTGTTGTCATCGCTATTTTAATTTCATCTTTTGTTAACAATATCGTTCAATTTCTCACACTATAAGAAAAGCAATTTTTTACTTATTGTCAGCACATTAATTAAACCGTACTTTAAATTAACAAAAAACAAACTTAACGCTTACGTGTAAAACAACAAGACACGTTTTTATAACTAAAAATCATTAAAAAACACAACATACATAATCAGAAATACAAAAATAGCACAAATACCTCGATGATAAAGAAAATGACAATTATCACTCTGTAATAATCATTAAAAGGATCTTAAAATGAAACTACTCGCTATTATTAGTGCATTGGGCGGAATATTTTGCTCAACTTTCGCCACAGCTGCTGACACTTTTATCTCGATAGGTACTGGTGGTCAAACGGGAGTTTATTACATTGCTGGCCAATCTATTTGTCGATTTGTAAACCGTACTACGGATAGTCACCACATCAAATGTAATGCGCCAACCAGTGGCGGTGGCGTTGCTAATGTAAATGGCCTTCGCAGCCACGAATACAATTTTGGCATTATGCAGTCTGATCATCAGTTTAAAGCACTCAACGGCTTATCTCCTTTTCAAGATCATGGCAAAATGTCTGATATTCGTGCGGTTTTCTCTCTACAAAGTGAAGTATTTACCATCCTTGCTCGTGAAGATTCAGGCATTAAAACCTTTGATGATTTAAAAAATAAACGTGTAAATCTCGGTAATCCAGGATCAGGTCAACGTGATACGTTTGAGCAGATTTTAACAGTGAAAAATTGGAATAGTGATATTTTCAGTTTGGTCTCCGATCTCAAACCCGCAGAACAAGCGCCTGCAATGAGTGATAACAAAATAGACGCAATGAGTTACTTTGTTGGTCACCCAAATGGTGCAATTCAAGAAGCTTCTACCACAACAGATACTCGTTTAATTGCGGTTACAGGCCCTGAAATTGATGCGCTACTAAAAGAAAAGAGCTATTTCACAAAAGCGATTATTCCTGGTGGCATGTACCGTGGTAACCCTAATGATACTGTTTCAATTGGGGGTAAAGCCGTATTATCAACCAACGCTGACACTGATCCTGAAATGGTGTACCAATTGGTGAAGTCAGTCTTTACTAATATCGATCGCTTCAAACGTCTGCACCCTGCTTTTGCAGAGTTACAAGAAACTGACATGATAAAAGCAGGCTTAACCGCTCCACTGCATGACGGTGCTATTCGCTACTACAAAGAACGTGGCTGGATGTAATGTTGCCACCAAGCGAGATAATTCTGTTATCTCGCTTACCTTTCTTTTATTAATGAAAATAGATAACAAATTATCACTTTAATTGTGTTCCTTGTTTTCATTAGTACCTACTTGTAAGTGAATACATATGGTTCAACATAATCTAATGCCAGATACCCCTCTTTCAACAGAAGATCTGATAGCTAAAGATGTCGGTGCGCGTTTACCAACAGGGATCATGGCAAAAATAATTACTTTGCTCGCGATTTCATGGTCACTATTTCAATTATGGATTGCATCTCCTTTACCTTTTATTATTGGTATTGGAGTTTTTAATGACACTGAAACCCGTGCTATTCATTTAGCCTTTGCACTTATTCTTGCTTTTTTAGTCTTCCCCGCCAGACATTCGTCAGCAACGGATAGGGTTCCCTATAGCGATATCGCTTTAGGTATGATTGCCGCTGCCACTTCATTGTATTTATTTGTTATGTACCATGAATTAGCCCAACGCCCAGGCAGTTTAACCCAACTGGATCTCGTGGTGGCCTGTATTGGTTTACCGTTATTATTAGAAGCAGCTCGACGAGTGTTAGGCCCAGCATTGCCTCTTATTGCACTAGGCTTTATTGGGTATAGTTTTGCAGGTCCTTGGATGCCAGGGCTACTTGCTCATCGCGGAGTACAATTTGCATCTCTTGCCAACCATCAATGGATCACTACCGAAGGTGTCTTTGGAATCGCATTGGGTGTGTCCACCAGCTTTGTTTTTTTGTTCGTTCTATTTGGCGCTTTACTTGAACGTGCAGGCGCTGGTCATTACTTTATTCAACTCGCCTTTAGCTTACTTGGTCATCTTCGTGGTGGGCCAGCAAAAGCCGCAGTAGTTGCATCAGGGCTAACTGGATTAATATCTGGGTCATCAATTGCTAACGTTGTCACAACTGGTACATTTACTATTCCAATGATGCGCAAAGTCGGGTTTAGCAAGGAAAAAGCGGGCGCAATAGAAGTTGCTTCATCAGTAAATGGGCAGATTATGCCGCCTGTTATGGGCGCAGCAGCCTTCTTAATGGTGGAATATGTCGGCATTCCTTATATAGATATTATTAAGCATGCCTTTTTGCCTGCGGCTATTTCATATATTACTTTGCTTTATATTGTTCACTTAGAAGCCCTAAAACTGGGAATGACCGCGATTGAACCTAAACACCATAAGCCATGGCTAGTTCGCGTAACCAGCTTTAGCTTTGGTTGTCTGCTAATCAGTGGATTTTCATTAGTTGTCTATTATGGCTTAGGATGGATCAAACCGTTATTGGGTAATTATGCCGCTTATGCTATCGGAGTATTATTGACCGCAGTCTATATTGGTCTACTAAAAGTAGCAGCTACTCATCCACCATTAGCTGATGATGATCCTGATGCGCCATTAGATGAATTACCAGAAACACGCAGCGTCTTATTAGCAGGGTTACATTTTATTTTACCTGTTGTCGTTCTTGTTTGGTGTTTAATGGTCGAACGTTTATCTCCAGGGTTATCAGCCTTCTGGGGCTCAGTGATGCTGGTTGGTATTATTGTCACTCAACGTCCATTACTAAGCTTGTTACGTAAAGATGGTTATCATTATGGTAATTTTGTTGATGGTAAAAATGATCTGATTGAAGCCTTAATTGCAGGCTCACGCAATATGATCGGCATTGGTATCGCGACGGCTACCGCGGGTATTATTGTGGGTGCAGTCTCTCAAACAGGAGTCGGATTAATTTTAGCTGATTTAGTTGAGATGCTATCAATGGGGAATTTAATGCTGATGCTAATTTTATCAGCACTATTAAGCCTTATTCTTGGAATGGGGCTACCCACTACGGCTAACTATATTGTTGTTTCAAGCTTATTAGCACCAGTGATAGTGACACTTGGTCAACAAAATGGCTTAATTGTACCGTTAATCGCTGTACATTTATTTGTGTTCTACTTTGGCATTATGGCCGATGTAACTCCTCCAGTTGGGTTAGCCTCATTTGCCGCTGCCGCCGTATCAAAAGGCGATCCAATAAAAACTGGGATCACAGCGTTTTATTACAGCTTACGTACTGCTGCATTACCGTTTTTGTTTATCTTTAATACGGATTTATTATTAATCGATGTCACTGTGAGTCATGGCATTATTATCTTCATTATTGCGACTATTGCGATGCTTATTTTTGCGATGGCAACCCAAGGTTGGTTTATTACGCGTAATCGTTGGTATGAAAATATCGGATTATTATTGATCTCCTTTACTCTATTCCGTCCCGGTTTTTGGCAAGACTTAATAGTGGATCCTTTTCAAAATGTTGCCCCTACCCACTTAGTTAGTACACTCGATAATATTCCAGCTGGCGATGTTATCCGCATGCGAGTTGCAGGAGAAGATGCTATCGGTAAGCATAGAGAATTTAGTGTGTTATTTACAGTTCCTGAAGGCGATTCTGGCCAACAGAAGCTAGCAAATATTGGTATTGAAACCTATCAAAGCCAAGGCAAAACATTGATTGATATGGTAACTTTTGGCAGTCCTGCAGCCAAAGAACAATTACAATTTGATCAACAAATTGTTGATATTAGAGTTCCGGTTGAACGCTGGCGTAAAGAATGGTTATGGCTACCCGCAATATTATTGTTTGGGATTATTATTCAAAATCAACGTCGACGTTTGATGTCGGTACCAATTGCAAAAACACCACAAAAATCCGCTATCGTATAAACAAAAAAAGCCGATCATCTGATCGGCTTTTTATTGTCTCTTTTTAAAGTATTAGATTAACTATTTTTAGCATGTTGTAAACGACGTTCTCTTTGGCCTTTAATTACCAAATAGATACCCACTAAAATAAATGGGATACTTAATAACTGACCGGTATTAATCACCATATCGGTTGAGTAATCCGCTTGGTGTTCCTTAATAAATTCAAGTAAGAATCGTACTGTCATCACCAAGACTAAGAACCAACCCAACAGCAATCCTTTATACTTACCGATATCGGTTTTTCTATATAAAGCAAATAATAAGAAGAATATTGCTAAGTAAGAAAAGCCTTCATAAAGCATAACTGGATGACGTGGCACTAAATCAACACGTTCAAACACAACCGCCCATGGCAAGTTACTTGGCGTACCTAAAATTTCAGAGTTAAAGAAATTACCAAAACGGACAAAGAAGCCAAATAATGCGGTTGCTATTGCTAATCGATCAAGCAGCCACATACGGTCAATAGCATACTTTTTACTGTAATAGTAAACTGCAATAATTAAACCTAAACCGCCACCATGACTAGCAAGTCCACCTTCCCACACAGCAAAGATTTTCGCTGGATGTGCCCAGTAGTAATCTGGATCATAGAACACTACATGAAATAATCGAGCGCCAACAATGATACCGACAACGGCATACATAAGTAATGAATCTAAGCTTTCAATTGGCTTATTTTCACGTTGATAAATTGACTTCATAACTTGGAAGCCAAACGTAATAGCGAGCGCAAATAGCACGCCATACCAATGTATCTTTAAACCAAAGAATGACACTAGTATTGGATTAACATCCCAAACAAAATGATTCAAACAAGATTACCTTCTGAGTGAACAATAGCCAAAAACAATAGATGCTATCGAGAATGATTACAGATTAGCAAGAAAAACCAGTGGGGTGAATAAACCGCAGCTTAATTTCTCAAACTATTTATGATAAATACGATTAATAATTCAGCAAATAAAAATTACCAAACAATATAACTAATATTTTAATGCATTATATTTGGCATTTTATGCCTTAATAACACACCACATTATAATTAATGCTTGACGTCAAATAGTAATAATTGCATATAATAACGTCTAACTTTACTTAAAGGCTTAAGATGTATACTAAACGTCTTCGCACAATTTGGATTACAAGCTTTACGCTTATAGCATTATTGCTATCAAGTGTTGCTTCCAGTGCACCTTTAATGTCGATAAAAATGCTCAGCATGAATAATTCAATAATGATGATGTCATCAACGATGGATTGCTGTGATGATGAATCAATGGCACCTCATCAACACCACCAAGCACAACAATCGACAGCACATTGCGATAAAATGGGCGGCGTTGATAATTGCTGCTCTATCGCATGTTTAAGTAATGTTGCTTTTCTTCCAAGCCAATTTGAAAACTTATTCCAACCATCAAATCTAACGCTCATCGCGATAGAAAAAACACACCAACTAAACACTACTACTCCAACATTATATCGCCCTCCAATAGCATAAATCCGTTTAATCTATTTTTACTCACGACACATTATTATTGTCCGTGATAGATTAATTGTATCTTATGATCTGTATTTAATTATTTTGCAGCAGATCTAAGATCACCATAAGCCTTATTTAATTCAATGACTGTTCTAGGCCGTTATTACTTAACTAACTGCGTAATAATAATTAGATCATCACTTATATTGTTTTATATTCGCTTGTGGAAGATTGGATTACGTTATGAACGTTACAACTTCTATGCTAGTTCTGGCTATCAGTGCTAGCGCGATAACACCTACAACCCTGTTTGCTTCACCATCAACAACTGCAGCGACAAAAACACAGCAATTGACACAACTGATCACTAAAGCGATTAAAAACGATGCCAATATGGCTCAAATTAGTGCTCAACAACATGCAATGCAGGAAACCAGCTTTGGTACTAACAGCTTACCTGATCCCAAATTAAAACTGGGTATCGGTGGTTTACCAACGGACAGTTTTTCTCTTAACACTGATCCAATGACCACGCTATCAATTGGTTTAATGCAACAATTTGACCGTGGTAATACCCTTGATTTACAACAACAAAAAGGTGAGATTCAGGCACAAGCAATAGGTACTCAACAAGCAGTTCGTGAACTTGATATTACCAATAAAATGACCCAATTATGGTTAGAATTAGGTTACCAGCAATCCGTTTACCGCACCTTACAACGTAACCATCGCCTAGTAATGGAATTAGCTAATTTCACCAAGACTAATTACGCTATCGGTAGTGGTGAAGCACAAGACTTACTCCAAGTTAAACTGCAAATCGTTAAGATAGAAGACAAATTACACACAAGCCTACAAACACAACATCGTATCATGGCACAATTGTCTGAATGGCTGGGCGCGGATTGGCTTACTACTCAAACAATAGTCCAAGCATCAAACCAGTTATCTTGGCAACGTCTTAACCAATTAATGCCGCGTTTAACCGCCACAAACCAACATTATTCATTACTGAAACAACATCCAATGGTGCTTATTGCCAATAGTGCTATTTCAGCTAATGAAACCCAAGTTGCTATTAGCCAACAAGCCTATAAACCTCAATTTGGTATTGAAGTTATGTATGCCTCTCGCCAAGCCAATGGTATGTCAGGCAAACCAGCCTCTGATCTAGTGAGTGCCTATCTCACCATGGATTTACCGCTATTTACTGATAACCGTCAAGATCACCATTATGCGGCTGCGCAATATCAAGTGGGAGCAGCAAAGTCACAACGAGATCTGTTGCTCAATCAAATGAACGCCAACGTTAATGCCTTATTGGTTGAACGCGATAATTTAAGCCAGCGCTTATCGCGTTATACAACCACCCTACTTACTCAAGCAAAAGCACGTACGCAAGCTGTTGAGCGTGGTTATCAAAATAATACAGCGCAATTTAGCAATGTTATTACCGCAGCGACTGATGAACTCGCCTTAGTCATTGAACAAGCACGGGTTATTACCGACTTAAACATCACTAACAGTAAGTTAGCCTCATTAGTCAATGGTTTTGATGTTCAACCACACTCGTTACAGCTTCAACACTCAACAACCATCAATAATAACAATCAATAAGTAGGTAATATCATGACGTCACAAAATACCGTTAAAATTGCGGCTGTTGCCTTACTTATTGGTACAGCTATTGGAGTTAGTGCTACATATTATATGTCACATCACTCTGTATCGATGGACTCAAAAGCGACCACTTCAAACAGTGAACCCTTGTATTGGGTTGCGCCAATGGATCCCAATTACCAACGTGATAAACCGGGTAAATCACCAATGGGGATGGATCTCATTCCTGTTTATGCAGAAAAAGATGCTGCAAAAGAAAATGTTGCCGGTACGGTTATTATTGATGCCGCGGTTGAAAATAACTTAGGCGTAAAAACTGCTGCTGTTATTAAGCAAAAACTAACACCTAAGATCGACACTATTGGTTACGTTGATTTTGATGAAAGTCAGCTTTGGCAAACCAATATTCGAGTCAGTGGTTGGGTTCAAAAATTATACGTCAATGCTGTTGGTGAACAGGTACATAAAGGCGATGTGTTATTTACTCTTTATTCATCTGAATTAGTCAAATCTCAGCAAGAATTACTGAATGCTTATCGCACAGGTCGTAGTGGTTTAATGCAAGGTGCCCGTGATCGTTTAGCCGCTCTTGGCGTCGACAAACAACAAATTAAACACATTATCAAAACGGGGAAAGCAACGAAGACCATTGAAGTCAAAGCTATCGCTGATGGTGTTATTGCAAGCCTAAATATTCGTGAAGGTGGGTACTTATCACCCGCACAAGCTGCTATTAGTGCAGGGCCTCTTAATGAAGTCTGGGTCAATGCTGAAATATTTGAGCGCCAAGCACATTGGATAACCACAGGCAGCAAAGCAAATATGACACTAGACGCTATTCCCGGCCAACAATGGCAAGGGAAAGTTGATTATGTTTACCCTATTTTAGATCCAAAAACGCGTACATTACGGATGCGGTTAAAGTTTGCTAATCATAATGAGCAATTAAAACCCAATATGTTCGCCAATATCACCCTCACCCCAAAAACAGACACAGCTGTTCTTACTATTCCGACTCAAGCAGTGATTCGATCAGGCAATATGACCCGCGTTGTACTCGCTGAAGGTAATGGAAAATACCGATCAGTAAAGATCCGTATTGGTCGTGAAGCTGATAATCTCGTGGAAGTTATCGCAGGATTAACCACGGCTGATCGTATTGTCACCTCAGCACAATTTATGCTTGATTCCGAATCCAGTAAAAGTGCCGATCTCTCACGTATTAATGGTATCGACAGTGTCGATAAAGCCACCACCATCACTTGGGCTCAAGGAGAGATCACTGCGATCAATGCTGATCAAACAATATTAACCATCAACCACCAGCCAGTCAGTACTTGGAATTGGCCTGCGATGACAATGGATTTTAATATTGATAAAAATATAAAAATTAAAGACTTAGTCGTTGGTCAACAGATTAAATTTGAGCTACAAAAAACAGCCGATAATCAATATAACATCATTGATTATAAAAAACAGAAGCACAGCATTGCTAATGAAGTATGGGTAAACGGTGAGATCTCAATGTTAATGGCCGCATTTAATATGATCACGGTTAACCACCAAGCAGTACCTGAATGGAAATGGCCTGCGAGTGAAATGAATTTTACTGTCGACGATAATATTGCATTAACCGATCTTAAACAGGGGCAATCAATTCGATTCAAGCTGGTTAAGAATGGCAGTGATTATACTCTGAAAGATATTAAACCAATGGAGAATAAATAATGATCCCAGCTATTATTCGTTGGTCAATCAATAACCGTTTATTGGTGTTAATTGCGGCCTTATTTTTAACCATTGGTGGCTTATACAGTGTTAAAAATACTCCCGTCGATGCCCTACCGGATCTGTCTGATGTTCAAGTCATCATTAAGACCAGCTATCCCGGCCAAGCACCACAAGTGGTCGAAGATCAAGTCACTTACCCATTAACAACGGCCATGTTAGCCGTACCAGGTGCTGAAACTGTTCGAGGCTATTCTTTCTTTGGCGATTCTTATGTCTACATTATCTTTAATGATAAAACAGATATGTATTGGGCTCGCTCTCGTGTGCTGGAATATTTAAGCCAAGTGGCCCCCAAGTTACCCGCGAATGCAAAACCAACCTTAGGGCCAGATGCGACTGGTGTGGGCTGGATTTATAGTTATGTATTACAAGATAAAACAGGTAAGCATGATTTAGCCGAATTACGTAGTTTACAAGATTGGTTTCTAAAGTATGAACTTCAAACTGTTGCAGGTGTTTCTGAAGTTGCAACCGTTGGTGGTATGGTCAAACAATACCAAGTTCAAATCGATCCTTCCAAACTACGGGCCTATAACCTCACATTACAGCAAGTGAATATGGCGATTCAAAACGGTAACCAAGAAACTGGTGCTTCCGTTATTGAAATGGCTGAAGCTGAACATATGGTGCGTACTACGGGTTATTTGACCAATATCGAGGACATAAAGTCACTGCCATTAAAAGTGACCGAAAATGGTACGCCACTGTTATTAGGAGATATCACAGACATTAATCTTGGGCCGCAAATGCGCCGAGGCATTTCTGAATTTAATGGTGAAGGTGAAGCTGTCGGTGGTGTGATTGTGATGCGCTTTGGCGAAAATGCCAGTCAAGTCATCGCCAACATCAAAACTAAACTGGCACAATTACAACAAGGCTTACCCGCTGGTGTTGAGATTGTAGCCACTTATGATCGCTCAACATTAATTGACCATGCGGTGAAGAATCTGTGGCAAAAACTCGCTGAAGAATTCCTTGTGGTTGCCATTGTCTGTGCGCTATTTCTATTCCACATTCGTTCTTCATTAGTGATAGCGATTAGCTTACCAATTGGTATTTTATCTGCTTTTATCATCATGCATTGGCAAAGTATTAATGCCAATATCATGTCACTAGGCGGTATCGCAATCGCTATTGGTGCAATGGTTGACGGTGCAATTGTAATGATAGAAAACGTCCATAAACACATTGAACGAACTCCCCTCACCGATAAAAACCGTTGGCAAGTGATAGGTAAAGCGGCAGAAGAAGTCGGTACGCCCTTATTCTTCTCATTGCTGATCATTACCTTAAGTTTTGTTCCCGTGTTCGCGCTCGAAGGACAAGAAGGCAAGATGTTCTCACCATTAGCATCAACTAAAACCTACGCTATGGCTGCAGCGGCAGGCTTAGCGATTACTCTAGTTCCCGTATTAATGGGCTATTTTGTTCGCGGTAAAATTTTACCTGAGCATAAAAATCCAGTGAATCAGGCTGTAATTGCACTTTACCGTCCATTATTGAATGTAAGCCTTAAGTTTCCAAAAACAATCATCGTTATTGCAGTGTGTTTAATGGCTTCTTCATATTACCCATTAACAAAACTAGGCAGTGAATTCATTCCACCGTTAGACGAAGGTGATTTGATGTATATGCCAACCACCTATCCGGGGATCTCTATCGGTAAAGCGCGTCAGTTATTACAACAAACCAATAAACTGATTAAAACAGTACCAGAAGTCGCTACGGTCTGGGGCAAAGTGGGTCGAGCAGATACAGCAACCGATCCTGCACCATTAACCATGATAGAAACAGTGATCCAATTCAAGCCACGAGATCAATGGCGAGCAGGGGTCACCACTGAGTCTTTACGCAAACAATTAGATCAATTGACCCAATTTCCCGGGTTAACAAACGCATGGGTAATGCCGATCAAAACCCGTATTGATATGTTAGCGACGGGTATCAAAACACCTATCGGGATCAAAATAGCAGGTCCTGATCTAAAAGTTATCGAAAAGATCGGCGCAGAACTTGAGCCTATTTTAAATAACATCAAAGGCACTACCTCGGTTTATGCCGAACGTGTAGCAGGAGGCCGTTATATCACAGTTGATATTAATCGCCGCCAAGCAGCACGGTATGGGTTAGCCATTAAAGATATTCAACAGATAGTTTCGACCGCTGTTGGTGGAATGAACGTGGGTGAAACCATTGAAGGTTTAGAGCGCTATCCTATTAATGTCCGTTACCCACAATCCTACCGTAATTCAGCGGTTAAATTGCAAAATCTACCGTTAATTACCCCCAATGGTGCCCGTATCGCATTGGCCGATGTTGCAAATATTCGTTATGAAGATGGACCGCCAATGATCAAAACTGAAAATGCACGTCCAAATGGATGGGTTTTTGTCGATATTGATCAACGAGATTTAGGTTCTTACGTTGCCGAAGCACAACAAGTAGTTACGAAACAATTAAAACTACCCGCAGGTTATTCATTAGCATGGTCTGGTCAGTATGAATATATGGAACGCGCAAAAGCCCGTTTGAGTATTGTTACCCCAATTACTCTCGCCATTATCATGTTACTGCTTTATTTCAGTTTCCGCCGCGTGCAAGAAGTCTTCATTATTATGGCTACCCTACCATTAGCCATGGTGGGTGGTTTATGGCTGATGCTCATGCTTGGATTTAATTTCTCAATTGCTGTTGGCGTTGGCTTTATCGCACTCTCAGGTGTCGCGGTTGAAATTGGCGTGATTATGTTGGTGTACCTCAATCAGTCATGGGTATTTAAAAAACAAGATGCTCAAGAGCAACAACGTCCATTAACAGCGGATGATTTACAACAAGCGATCAGTGAAGGGGCCGGATTACGTGTCCGCCCAGTTATGATGACAGTCTTAACCGTTATCATTGGTTTGATTCCGATAATGTATGGCTCAGGTACGGGCTCTGAAGTCATGCAACGTATTGCCGCACCTATGATTGGCGGAATGGCATCTGCACTGTTACTGACGTTATTAGTATTACCAGCCACCTTCAAGCTTTGGAAAAGTCGCGAGCTTAATACCAAGACCACAACATCATTAAATTCATCATCAATTACAAAGGAATGAGTCATGAAAAAAACACTACTTACTTTAATGTTAGCTTTTACAACGCCAATGACTATGGCTGCAATGGATCATAATGGAATGGATCACTCACAAATGGATACCACTAAAATGGACCATCAAATGATGAATATGAAAAGTATGTCTGATGTCGGCATGCCAGCCCTAGGGTCAAAACCGAATAAAGTAGTTTATGTTACCCTTACTGACGATATGACAATCACTCTTAAAAAAGCAGCCGATATTCAACCTAATGATGTGGTGCAATTTGTGGTTATGAATACAGGGAAAATGGATCATAATTTCACTATTGGCTCAGCCAAAGAACAAGTAAAACATCGAAAAATGATGGTTGAAATGGATCACCGTAATCATGAACATAATCACGATGATGGCAGTAGTATCACCGTTGCACCAGGCAAAGCAAAACATATTCTATGGCATTTCCACGGTGATAAAAACGTTGAATTTTCTTGTAATATGCCGGGTCATCCTGAAGCAGGTATGACAAAAACTATTATTTTATAGTCAATGAAACAATAATAAAATAAAACGAGGTCGATAATATTATCTTCCTCGTTTTTTACATCTTAGTGATTAAAAATCAGAATAATAATCTGCTAATTTTCGCGCTATTATTTTATCTAACAGACTAATATCTCTATAAATATCAATACCTAAAGCAGCCAACTTTGACTCAACATCCGTTGCTGATACTGAAAAGAATAATGTCGGCAAATGAAAATAACTTCCAGCAAGACTCTGATTACGCTCAGTTAAATAATCCACCGTATAATCAAAAATACGCTGCTGAATCATAATCGCTTGCTCTAATGAGCTAACATTAAAAGCCAGCGGCGTTGCCCAATCTAAGTACTGTCCTTGGTAGGTTATCAAAGGTTGAATTAATGCTTCATTTTGCCCTTGAGTAAACACTAATGCTTGTGCTAATGCCATTGATGCGTCAATAACTTCAACATTTAACGGCAACATCCCTTGTGCTTTAAATCGCTGACAACTGGAGGCTGTTAAAGCTAATGGTAATTCAGTACAACCCAATATCACTTTAGTACAACCCTGCTTGGCTATCTCATCACATATAACATCACATAATAATGTTTCTGCTTGCTGAGTGATTTTAGCGGTTTTAATACCAAAATCAGGATTATAAATGGCTTCCATTATCTTAGCTTGGTTTTCAACTGTAGGCTGTGTCGCTTTAATTCCTTGCTCAATTAAAGCTGTTTGATATAAGCCAGACTCTATCAAGCTATTAACGCCCATGACTAATACCGTATCTTGACAACCTTGTAACGACATTGCCGTTTGTTTAATCATATCAACAAAAGTTACTGGTATATCAGGCAATATTCGTCGAAATAATTCATGCGCGCTATTGCAAGCAAGACCAAGGCGATCAACCGCTAAATATTGCATTAAGCGTAGTGTGTATACCGCAGTATCAAACTTACGTAATTCAGGTATATCTGTTGGTAGCCACTGCTGCATCACTTCTTGAGGTTTATACGCCAAACGTGCATTACCGAAAGCAACAAATTGACATTCTTTATGTGCTGGTAACGATGAAATTTTAGCCATTAAATCAACCATCGCTTCATTGCCCATTCCACCAATGATACCAATACGTGATTGTTTAAAATCATCCTTAATTTTCATAAGCTCAATGACTCATATTTATAATAGAAGTCGACAACTTATAGAGTAACGAACGTTTTTACTTTGATAAGTATAATGAAGAGTGCAAATATATTGATTAATATGTTAGTAAATATTTCAAAAATATAAACCGTTAATAACACCTATATTGATCAAATGACAGCCAATAAAAAAGCAGCTTTAATAAAAGCTGCTTTTTTGTCGTAAGTATCAACTAAAACAATTATTTATCGTCAATTGCTTCTTCTGATGGCTCAACGCCACGGTGGTTGATCTGCAATGCCTGTAAAAAATTACGTAGCACCTGATCTTTACAGTCACGGTAATGTTTATGATCAACTTTACGGAAAAAAGCACTTAATTCATGCTTACTTAAACGGAAATCAACCAGTTTAAACAAATCAAGTACGTCATCTGCTTTCAGGTTTAATGCAATTTGTAATTTTCTAAAAATAATATTATTTGTGATTTTTTGCTCTGGCGCAGGCTGTTCACCTTCTTTCTTGCCACGCTTTTGATTAATAAAGCCATTTAAGAAAGTAGCAACTTGTTCATCAGAACAGCTCTTATAACCTTCTGCATCATCAGCTTTTAACCAACTGCAAACTTGCTCACGCGTTACTTCACAATCAGCAGCAGCAAAAATAGCGATCATTTCGCTATCATTTAAATCAAAAGTATAGCGAACACGGCGCAAAACATCGTTATTAGTCACAATTTATCCAATTTAGTATGCTGTGGTTGTAATAATCACAGCGAAATTATCAGCGCAGAATAACAGATAATTCATCGCTATTCACTCGAATCAAGCAGCTTTTGTACATCAAGCGTAGCAATTAATGCTTTATTGAGTGGCGTTTTCTCTGTTGTGATTAATAACTTTCCAGCACCATACCAATGAATTCCTTCCCATTGTGAATAATTACCTAATCGCATTATAAGTGCCAATGTTGCTAGTTGAGCTTTTTTGCTCTATTTTATAAATAACATCACCGTTGCGTACAGTATGTTTATTATCACCAACAGTAATAATACCACTAACAATCCAACCATAATTTTCTTTTTTATCATAAGATTAACCATAAAGATCTAATGTAAAAAATAAGAATAAATCATACAAATCTAATATAAATAAGCAAATTTCACCATTACCAACCATAATTAATCTTAAACATATAAATTCCGTTTACTTCGGTATGGCAGCTAAATAATGATTAATATTCCACACCTCATTAAATATAAATACGGGCTCGCCGCACTGTGTTTACTATTAGTAAGTTTCCAGACTCATGCTGTTCAATTAGCACCACTTAGTGGCTCTGAATATATGGGTGATTTAGCTAAATTGGAAGAAAAGCGGGTATTGCGAGTATTGGTTGCAGCCGATCTTGGTTTTTACTATATAGAAGATGGTATTACTAAAGGTATTATTGCGGATTTATTACAGCATTTTGAAAAAGATATTCATAAAAAACACCCAAAAATGCACTTACAAATTATTCCTGTACATCGAGATAAGTTATTACCTTATATTACTAAGGGTTTGGGTGACTTAGCTATAGCCAATATTACAATAACGACTGAGCGTAAAAAACAAGTCGCTTTTAGTCAACCTGTGCTTACCGATATTTCAGAAGTCCTGATAAACAATATAAAACAACCGCCCTTTAACAAAGTCACCGATTTAAGCGGTAAAACAATTTGGGTGAGAAAAAGCTCAAGTTATTATCAAAGTTTGCTCAAAATTAATAATAAGTTACGTATGCAAAACTTACCTCCCGCATCAATATTGTTTATTGATGAAACACTACAAGACTATGAATTATTGGAGCTTATAAATTTAGAACTGCTCAATGCAACAGTGATAGATAATCACAAAATAAAAATCTGGCAACCCATATTAAAAAATATCCGTGTTAATGATCATTTTGTTTTACGCAATGACGGTCAAATAGCATGGGCAATGCGAAAAGACAGTCCCAATCTAATGGCTTTGGTTAATCGCTATATTGATACAGTTAAAGAAGGGACATTAATCGGTAATATTATTTACAGTAAATACATTGAAAATCATCGTTGGCTTAATACGCTACTCGATCCTAATAATATTGATAAAATGGAAAGCTTATCGCATATTTTCTTTCGCTATTCAAAACAATACGACTTTGATTATTTAATGTTAATGGCGCAAGGTTTTCAAGAATCAGGGCTAAATCAACATAAAGTATCAAACAAAGGTGCTGTCGGTATTATGCAGGTACTGCCCAGCACGGCCCGTGATCCTAGTGTTGATATTCCTAATATATACACATCAAAAAATAATATTCACGCTGGTGTAAAATATATGCGTTACTTACAAGATCAATATTTTAGTAGTGATGAAATTGACTATGATAATAAAATTTATCTTTCACTCGCCGCTTATAACGCAGGTCCTGGCAATATCAATAAAATGCGGCGTTATGCTAAAGAACAAGGTTATAACCCTAATATTTGGTTTAATAATGTTGAAATTATTACCCGTAAACATATTGGATCACAACCGATTGTCTATGTGAATAACATCAATCGCTATTTCATTGTTTATAAGCAAATAATGAAATTACAACGTTTCCGTGATTCAGGTATTCGCCCTTTTATACCACCGTATAGATTTGATGCTCCGGTGTTATTTAAATAGTCTGTCAGCCGTCATAAACCATTCATAATCACCATGAACATCATGGTGATTATGATTTAAGGTTAGGTAGAGATAAATGCTTAGTTCGACGATCATGTTTATGGAAATACCATAATTTACGGTTTTTAGACGATTTTTTCATTACAGCACCTGTAACAAGACTAATAGAGTACATATCGCCTTATTATCTGTTGATTATGTAAATTAATGCTAGCCTCAATCATTACTCATATTTCCAATATTACATTTTAATATTAAAACTATAAATTAATACGGCCTATTAAGATTGATGTGCATCTCAAAAAGCAGCTAACACTTAATTAAAACAATTAGTTTTCATAATAAACCACTCTAACTTGATAATTATATACATTTCAACTAAATAACTTGAAACAAATCACAAAATAGAGTGAGTCCTATTACGATCCCTCATTAACATTATTATTTTTATCACCGTATTCATACAAATAGCAAGCGATTGCGCAAACGTGGAAAATTAGTTTCTGTCAAATACAAAAAAAACTACTGGATTAAAAATGCGATATACATCACTTTATCGAAGCATGAAATCATTCAGCATACACACATAAACAGATAATAATCACACTGAGCACAATCCAATATGGTCTATTTACACTTTATACTCGGGTTAGTCGTTATTGCAGTATTAGCTTTACTTGCTAGTAACAACCGAAAGAACATCAAATATCGCTATATTATTCAGCTACTTATAATAGAACTAGCTCTTGCTTACTTCCTACTTAACTCATCTGCTGGTACTGGCATCGTAAAAGAGTTTGCAGACGGATTTAATGGCTTACTCTCATTTGCAGGTGATGGTACTAATTTTGTGTTCGGTAATTTATCGAATAACAATGATTTTAACTTCTTCCTGAGTGTATTAATGCCGATTGTTTTCATTTCTGCATTAATTGGTATTCTGCAACATATCAAAGTACTGCCATACATAATCAAAGCATTAGGTTTCTTATTATCTAAAGTAAATGGTATGGGTAAATTAGAATCATTTAATGCAATCAGTGCATTAATGGTTGGTCAGTCTGAAAACTTTATCACTTACAAAAACATTTTAGGTGGTATGTCTGAGCGTCGTATGTACACCCTTGCAGCGACAGCGATGTCAACAGTTTCTATGTCTATCGTTGGCTCATACATGAAGCTTATCGATCCTAAATATGTTGTTGCTGCATTATTTTTAAACATGTTTAGTACTTTCATCATTCTGTCTATTATCAACCCTTATGATCATGAAGCAGAGATGGATATTGATGAAATGATGGCTGCTGAAAGTGGTGAAACTCTAACTTTCTTTGAAATGCTAGGTGAATACATTTTAATGGGCTTTAAAGTTGCCGTTATTGTTGCCGCCATGCTAATCGGTTTCATTGCGCTTATTTCAATGATTAACGCAGGCTTTAATGCAGCCTTTGGTATTAGCTTCCAAAACTTAATTGGTTACTTGTTCTACCCTGTTGCATGGTTGATGGGTGTTCCTGCTCACGAAGCATTACAAGCAGGTAGTATTATGGCAACCAAACTTGTTACGAATGAATTCGTTGCAATGATGGATCTCCAAAAACAAGTCGGTAGCTTATCAGCACACACGGTTGGTACAGTTTCAATCTTCCTTGTTTCATTCGCTAACTTTAGTTCTATCGGTATTATTGCTGGTGCAGTTAAAGGCGTGAATGAAGAAAAAGGTAATATGGTTGCTCGCTTTGGCTTACGTCTACTTTATGGTTCGACTTTAGTTAGTATTTTATCAGCACTAATTGCTAACATCATGCTTTAGTAATAGTGTTAATTGCAGAGCTACTTTTAGTGGCTCTGCAGTTTTTAATAATATATAAATCAATACCTTTAATTCTCCTCGACTACATTAATAGCTACGCCGCCTCTTCTGTGCAATCAATTCCACTGCAATTAATTAAATAAGTAAAATTAACTTCCAGTTTTAGCCCCTTTTATTTGTATGATAAATAATTTAGATTTTATGCCACTCATCACATTAAATTCGATTTAGCGAAAACATGTCCTGAGCAGATCAATAATTATAACCATGAGGCTTATATGTCAAATAAAACCATTTCAGGTGCAGAGCTTGTCGTTGAAACCCTAAAGGCACATGACGTTCCCCATATTTTTGGTATTCCAGGTGCTAAAATCGATGCTGTATTTGATGCCGTATGTGATAACGGTCCTGAAATCATTATTTGTCACCATGAACAAAACGCAGCTTTCATGGCAGCCGCAACAGGTCGTTTAACCGGTAAAGCAGGTGTTTGTCTTGCCACCTCAGGTCCTGGTGCATCAAACTTAGTTACTGGTGTTGCGACAGCAAATAGTGAAGGTGATCCAGTTGTTGCACTTGCTGGTGCGGTTCCACTTTCGATGTATTCTCATAATACGCACCAATCAATGGATACTCGTTCTCTGTTCAACCCTATTACTAAATTTTCAGCTGAAGTAATGGACAGTGCGTCAGTACCTGATGTAGTACATAAAGCTTTTCGAATTTCAGAACAACCAACTCAAGGGGCAAGCTTTGTTAGTCTTCCTCAAGATGTACTAACCAACCAAATTCCTTTTATTCCAGTGCAACAACCAAAACCAATTTTATTTGGTGGTGCTCATCCACAAGCTATCCGTCAAGCGGCTGATCTTATTAATGCAGCTAAAAATCCCGTGTTATTATTAGGTATGGATGCAAGTCAGCCTTTTGTTGCTGGTGCCATTCGTCAGTTGCTTGAACAAACTAAAATTGCCGTAGTTAACACCTTTGCAGCTGCTGGTGTCATTTCACATAATTTATATGATTGCTTTCTTGGACGTGTAGGGTTATTTAAAAATCAGCCCGGAGATATTGCATTAAATAATGCAGATTTAATTATTACTATTGGTTACAGCCCAATAGAATATGATCCAATCTTATGGAATAAAGACGGCAAAACACCCATTATCCATGTTGGCTATCAACAAGCAGATTTAGAAGCTAGCTATAATCCAATATCAGAAGTCGTTGGTGATCTTGCTGTCTCTGTTGCTTCTATTGCTGCGGAATTAGATCAGCGTGAATCACTAGAAAACAATCAAAAATTTCAAGAATTACGTCAAGATCTACAACATATTATGCGCATGGGTGTTAATAAAACATCATCTATGGGTGTCCATCCATTACGCTTTGTTCATGATCTACGCCGATTTGTAAGTGATGATACGACAGTATGTTGCGATGTAGGCTCTATCTACATTTGGATGGCTCGTTATTTCCATAGTTTTGAGCCACGCCGTTTACTGTTTAGTAACGGCCAACAAACATTAGGTGTGGCTTTACCTTGGGCTATAGCAGCATCACTACTGACACCAAATGAAAAAGTTATTTCAATGTCTGGTGATGGTGGCTTCTTATTTTCATCTATGGAATTAGCAACCGCAGTTCGTCACAAATGTAATATTGTGCACTTTGTTTGGACAGATCACAGCTATGACATGGTTAAAATTCAACAGCTTAAAAAATATGGCCGTGAAAGTGCCGTTAGCTTCATGGGACCAGATATTGTTAAGTATGCAGAGAGTTTTGGCGCGCATGGTTTAGCGATTAATACTGCTGATGATATTGAACCTGTACTACGCAAAGCAATGGCATTAAGTGGTCCTGTGCTAGTTAACGTTAATGTCGACTACCGCGATAACAGTCGTTTACTTGATCAACTACACCCTTGTCAACAAGATTAGATTAATAGGAAAGCATCATGAATCATCAACATAGCGAAAAAACGTTTTATCAAACATCAATGATGAGTGCCTTAATTGCAGGTTTATATCAGGGTGATTTCACCATTGGTCAACTACTTGATCATGGTAACTTTGGTATTGGTACTTTCAATGACCTTGACGGTGAAATGGTTGTTTTAGGCGACGAGGTATACCAACTTACCAGTACTGGTGAAATACATTTAGTTAACCATGATATAACGACACCTTTTGCTTCAGTTGTTAATTTTGAACCGACTGAAAAAGTGAGTTTAATTGAACAAAGTAAAGCTGAATTTGAAGCATGTTTAGAAAAGGATTTTGTGGCTAATAATGCTATTAACGCGATCCGTTTAACAGGTAAGTTTTCATACGTTAAAACCCGTACAGTACCTGCACAACATCGCCCTTATCCACCCATGGTGGAAGTCGTGAAACATCAGCCTATCGCAGAGATGACTCACGTTTCAGGTGTCATGATCGGTTTTAAAATTCCAGAATATATGATTGGGATTAATGTTCCTGGTTTCCATTTCCATTTCATTAGTGATGATCGAACTCAAGGTGGTCATGTCAGTGACTTTATTTTGACCGAAGGTACTGCCGAAGTTGAGATCTTCAAAGATTTCCATTTACGTATGCCAGCCTCTCAAGAATTCGATCGCGCTGATTTAAATCCAGATGATCTAAAAGCTGCAATTCATACCACTGAAAAATAATTTACAAATAATATACCCTTGGGCTCTATTATTTAAAATAATAGAGCTTTTTTTAACTCATTTAAAAAACATTATTGACAATATCTAAGACTCTCTCTACTATCTGCGCCAACTAAAGCAATCGATTACATTTTGTTGCTTTTTTTGAAAAAAGACACCACAAACGTACAGCTGATCCCCATCAGTTGTCTTTCTATTTTTATAAATATGAGAGACTTTGATTTTGGGATTGATTATGCAAACAGACACACAAACAACCAACACCTCCCCTTGCCACACTAATTGGCAAAATAAAGCTATTTTAAGCGTTGCTTTTTTAATGGCGACAACTTCTGTTGGACCTGGCTTTTTAACGCAAACAGCTGTATTTACCAATATCTATAATATTGATATGGCCTTCCCCGTTTTTGCTTCAATGTTTATTACCTTTGGTATCGTCATGAACTTATGGCGCATCGTTGGTGTATCAGGTTTGCGCATTCAAGATATTGCCAATAAAGTTGCACCTGGTATGGGATATGTTATTGGTATTCTATTAGCGCTTGGAGCCGTTGCATTCAATTTTGGTAATGTAAGTGGCTCAGCACTAGGTATGAATGTTCTAATGGGGCTAGACACCACTTGGGGCGCTATTTTCACAGGTATCATCGGTAGTCTGCTGTTTATTGTTCATAATGCATCAAAACGAATGGATCAAATGGCACGTTACTTAGGGCTATTAATGATCGTACTCATTGCCTATGTTGCCCTTACTAATCTACCACCTTTGGCTCCTACCGTCTTAGCTGCAGTCGCCCCTTCTGACTTTTCCAATTTACTTTTACCAACATTAACAATTGTTGGCGGTGCTGTTGGTGGTTATTACACCGGTGCTCAGCGTTTAATTGATGTTAAGTTACAAGGTATAGAAAACACAAAAATCGTAACGAAAGCAGCATGGGCTGGTATATCGATTGCTGTAATTATTCGTATTTTATTATTTTGTGCAGTATTAGGTATAATCACAACGGGTGTGACATTAGATCCAGCCAACCCTGCGGCAGATGCTTTTCGCCATGGTGCAGGAGATGTTGGTTACTTTATCTTTGGGCTCGTGTTATTTGTCGCCTCAATTACCTCTGTGGTAGGTAATTCATACATGGCTATATCATTAATTAAAACTCTTTTTCCTATCGTTGCTCGTAATGAGAAATCATGGTGTGTTGGATTTATTATCCTGACAACATTAGGCACTGTATTGATGAATATGCCAATTTTATTACTGATGCTAGCAGGCCTTGTTAACAGTATTATCCTTCCAATAGTACTCGCCACCATGCTGGCAGCAACACGACAGAAAAAGATTGTTGGTGATTACAAACATCCACTTTACCTGACTGTAATTGGCGTCACTATTGTGATTGTTATGAGCTTAGCTAGCCTATCAAATATCAGTGGTTTTATTACTAAATTCATAAGTTAATTTTTGGTTACTATACAAATATATATTTAATCCTATAAAGTAATTTATAGTTGTTATTATATAGGTTTTAGTTATATTAAAGGTACATCCTTGTAGTCATTCTTATGTAATTAGATAAGATGTGGCATATATCCATAATAATAAATTAAGATAAATCACTAAATAATGAATATAAAGATTGAAACTCTTAGCTCATTTATTGCTGCTGCCGAATATGGTTCGTTTAGTGCTGCTGCACGCCAGCTAAATAAGACACAAGCGGCAGTTAGCCTTACTATCCAAAATTTTGAAATTGACCTAGGATTTCAAGTATTTGACCGTTCAAGTAAATGCCCTCGCCTTACTGAAAAAGGGGAGCATGTACTGAAGAATGCAAAAATAATGATGGCACAATATCAAACATTTCTTGAGCGTTCTTTATCTATATATCATATGAATGATGTGAAAATAAAAGTTGGCATTGATCCTCTCGTTTGCAATGAGAAAATTCTTTCAATTATCAAGAAGCTATCATCAGATCTTCCTAATATTGAATTATTCATTATGCAACAAAACAGTAAACGTTTAGCAGAAGAGATCAAGGCAAAAAATCTTGATATTGCACTGGGTATTTTTGATCAAGAAAATAAAATCAATCTAGAATACACACAAGCATTCAATATCAATGTAAGTTGGGTTGCAACTCAATCTTACCTTGATAAATTTAATGACGGAGCAACGACATTAAGTTACCAAGACTTCTGCCAGCAACGTCTATTAATTCCTGCCTCTTTAGATTCATTACCATTTGAAGAAGCAAAAGCAGCATTACAGTTATGGCATGTTGAAGATATTCATACGATTTTATCACTATGCCGCGAAGACATTGGTATCTGTTGCCTACCTGATTTTGTATTACGGCACGATCTTAAAAATGAACTAGTAAAAAAACTGAACCTTTCGTTTAGTAAAATCACCAGCAATGTATGGTCAGCATCACTTATCTACCCTATTGGTTCGCAATTAAGCCCTGCCATCCACTGGCTTCAGGGACAATTTACTGACATTGAATCATTTTAAATAATTGCCGTTTAGCATGAGCTTCCTCGCTCATGCTATTTTTCTTTTATAATCCCATGCCTCCGCTTTACGTTCTTACACTGTAAGAATTGTTACTATTTATCTAATCGCTTTACCTCCTCTTATTTCGTTTACTATCTATATAATTATGCATATAAATTGCAGACATAACTTACTTCTTTTTATAAGTAAATTAGCGTCGTTATTCTTTGTAAGAATCTATTCTTACGCATAATTATTACCACACGGTAAAGGTTATTTGTTTTCCAACACCATTATCATTACCTTAGTTGGTAATATAATGGTCGTTATTGGCTCAACCGATATATTTTAAAAAAAATACCCGTGTTTAGTTCACAAAACTTGAATTTTGATTGATTTAATTGTCTTATATCAAAGAAATTCATCACATATAAGATATCAGGTAGCCGCCCTGCGTATTGGGGCTAATAAAAAATCATTTTGTAGCAACGGATCAGCTCATAGCTTTAATGATGGAAAGACCATCCCCTGAGAATGATGTCTAGGGTTCACTTTTTGAGGTATTCGTTATGTCACGAATCGTTATTGTAGGTGGCGGTGCTGCCGGTATAGAACTATCGACTTTGTTAGCTAAAGCTAATAGTAAAAAACACGAAATCATTCTGGTTGAGCCAGAAACGGATCACTATTGGAAGCCGCGTTTGCATGAAATTGCAGCAGGTACTTTTGATCGCGAATTAGATGCTGTTTGCTATTTCACTCATGGTGCAATCAATGGTTACCAACATTACCAAGCTGCAATGACTGATATTGATCGTGAAAATAAAATGCTTGTTGTTCGCCGTAATGACGGCACAGAGGCCATGGTTAAATACGATTACCTTGTTGTTGCTGTTGGCGCAGTAAGTAATGATTTTAATACAACAGGTGCTCGCGATAACTGTATCTTCCTTGATTCAGCAAGCCAAGCACGTCACGCATGGCGTAAAATCAGTCAATTATTACGCGAAGGTAATGATCGTACTGTCAATATTGTTGGTGCTGGTGCAACGGGTGTCGAGCTTGCTGCTGAGCTTGCACGAGTAAGCCATAAACTACAACGTTATAATGCTGCCAAACTGACAATTAACTTAATTGAAGCAGCAGATCGTGTGCTACCAAATAGCCCACTAAAGATGTCAGAAAAAGTATTAAAAGAACTTAAACGTACTAATATTAATGTACTACTTAATACTCGTATCAGTGAAGTATCAGATCACGGTATGGTTACTGCAGATAGCCAAATATTGGAAGCAGACATTCAATTTTGGGCTGCTGGCGTAAAAGCACCTGATTGGTTAAACGGCCTTGGTGGTTTAGAGTATAATCGTATGAACCAAATTATGGTGAATGCGAACCTTACGACTACCGTTGATAACAGCATCTTCTCTTTAGGCGATTGTGCATCAATTCCACAAGCTGACGGTAGTTTTGTTCCACCCAAGGCACAAGCAGCTAACCGCGCAGCAGTACACTTAACGAAAAGTTTAACTAATTTATTACGCGGCAAAGAATTGACTGACTTTGAATTCAAAGATGGCGGTATGGTTGTTGCTGTTGGTCACCACTTTGCTGTTGGCTCATTTGCCCCACAATCAAAAATGGCAAATAAATTAGTCTTTAAAGGTCGTATTATTCGTCGTCTTTACGATACGATTTTCCGTCTTCATCAACGTACCGTTGAAGGCTTATTTACCGTGTCTCGCTTAATTATTACTAAACGTTTAAAAGCATTGTTCCAACCAAGTGGCATGCTATAAACCAGTATAATAAATATTCGGCTAATCTTTATTAGCCGAATATCATTACCAAAACTTCAATTTCACAGTTAAATATTTCACACTTCATATTTATTTTTATAATAATAATTTAATATATCTACCCTACATATAAGACAATATAATGAAAAAATTCTTTACTAAACTATTCGGTAATAATACTGAATATTCAACTACATCTTTTATTAAATTACACCCTGCAATTGATAACGGAATTAAACCAACTAAAAAGGTATTTAAAGGTGGTTTAATTAGTTGTCATTGTAAAAAAAATAAAGTGACTATTAAATTAACAGGTCAAACAGCACATAATCATATTTGTGGATGTTCGAAATGTTGGAAACCTAAAGATGCCTTATTTTCACAAATAGCGGTTATTGAACGAGATAATATTAAAGTAATAGCAAATGATAAAAAGCTTATTATTATTGATGAAGCAGCAACTATTCAACGACATGCTTGTAAAGAGTGTGGGGTTCATATGTATGGCCGTATACAAAATAATAACCACCCATTTTATGGCTTAGACTTTGTTCACACTGAGCTATCTAATGAACAAGGTTGGTCTGCGCCTGCATTTGCTGCTTTTGTCTCATCAATTATAGAAACCGGTACAGATCCTAAATCAATGTCTGCTATTCGTGAGCGTTTCAATGCCCTAGGCTTGAATAGTTACGATTGCTTATCTCCTGATTTAATGGATGCCATTGCAATCCACATCAGTAAGCAGAGCCATTAATATCGCTATCATCATATAATAAAAGTAATAAGCCCTATTAAGCATTTCGCTTTAATAGGGCTTTTTTTATCCATTTTTATTGTTTCCATTCAGTAATAATCAATTACTATATTCAATATTGTGTAATAATTAATTAAGCATAGAATACGCCTTATCAACTCACCTACTGTTGATTATCTTAATTAAATATAAAATTATTATTCCCAATTAAATAAACAATAATAGTTTTATTTAATTCAGCTCCTCGAATTTATAATTATTATCCTATAACAATTAAAAGAGAAACATTATGTCTATATCTCTACACCCTGCAATTGATAACGGTTTCGCTGCAACTAAAGAAAACTTCCAAGGTGGCGTATTAAATTGTAATTGTGAATCAAACACTGTTCGCGTAAAACTATCAGGCCAAACGGCACACAACCATGCTTGTGGTTGTTCTAAGTGCTGGAAACCTGAAGGTGCCGTTTTTTCACAAATCGCAGTTATTTCTCGTGACAATGTTGAAGTCATTGCTAACGCAGAAAAGCTAGTTATTATCGATGAATCTGCAGCAATTCAGCGTCATGCTTGTAAAGAATGTGGCGTTCACATGTACGGTCGTATCGAAAATGCTAATCACCCATTCTTCGGTTTAGATTTTGTTCACACAGAACTATCAACTGACAAAGGTTGGTCTGCACCTGAGTTTGCTGCATTTGTTTCATCTATCATTGAAACAGGTACTGATCCTAAAGATATGACAGCTATCCGTGCTCGCCTTAACGAACTTGGTCTTAATACCTACGATTGCCTATCTCCAGCACTTATGGATGCAATTGCAACACACGCTTACGCTCAAAACCATCCACAAGCATAATCTACATCGCAACAACTAATAAATAGAATGATAAGCAATACCTTTCTGAGGTATTGCTTTTTTGTTTGAGTTTTTAATAACAAAAAAAATACCAGCAATATCACACTTAAGAAACAATTCTGCTGATGCTCATCAGTAATAATCTAATCTAATCTAAGTAGTGATTCCAATTACTGTTAGAAACGATATTTAAACTCCAAACCACCATATTATTACACTTGAGTAATAATGATTTTCCATATTGAGGGATTATCAATATTTAAGAAACAAATATAATAGCAGCATCAAGTCAACATGATGACATTAAATCAGTGACTATAATTAACAACCAACACCATGCTTAACATGGGTTAATAATATTTTAAGAGAGCGAACGATGACTGACAAATTTATCAAATCAAAAGCGGCTATCGCATGGGGACCTAAACAACCTCTTTCTGTTGAAGAAATTGATGTAATGTTACCTCGCGCTGGTGAAGTATTAGTTCGTATCGTTGCAACTGGCGTATGTCACACAGATGCATTTACATTATCTGGTGACGATCCAGAAGGTATCTTCCCTGCGATCCTTGGTCACGAAGGTGGCGGTATTGTTGAAATGGTGGGTGAAGGTGTAACAAGTGTTGAAGTTGGCGATCACGTTATTCCTCTTTACACTGCTGAGTGTGGCAAATGTAAATACTGCCTATCTGGTAAAACTAACCTTTGTCAGGCAGTACGTGAAACTCAAGGTAAAGGCCTAATGCCAGACGGCACCACCCGTTTCTACAAAGACGGTCAGCCAATCTTCCATTACATGGGTTGCTCTACGTTCTCTGAGTACACTGTACTTCCAGAAATCTCTTTAGCTAAAATCAGCAAAGAAGCACCACTTGAAGAAGTCTGTCTTCTTGGTTGTGGCGTAACAACCGGTATGGGCGCAGTACTTAACACAGCTAAAGTTAAAGAAGGCGACACTATCGCTGTATTTGGTCTTGGTGGTATTGGTCTTGCGGCTATCATCGGTGGCACTATGGCGAAAGCTAGCCGTATCATTGCGATTGATATCAACGAAAGTAAGTTCGACTTAGCAATGAAACTAGGCGCGACTGAATGTATCAACCCAATGAAATTCGACAAGCCAATTCAAGAAGTGATTGTTGAAATGACTGACGGCGGCGTTGATTACTCATTTGAATGTATTGGTAACGTTAATGTAATGCGTTCTGCACTTGAGTGTTGCCACAAAGGTTGGGGCGAATCAGTGATCATTGGTGTTGCTGGTGCAGGTCAAGAGATCTCTACTCGTCCATTCCAACTCGTGACTGGTCGTGTATGGCGTGGTTCTGCATTCGGTGGTGTTAAAGGCCGTTCAGAGCTTCCAGGTATCGTTGACCGTTACATGGCGGGTGAATTCAAACTTGATGATTTCATCTCATTTAACATGGGTCTAGACGACATCAACAAGTCATTTGACCTACTACACGAAGGTAAGAGTATCCGTACGGTTATTCACTTCGATAAGTAATCACTGTCACGATTACAATCTACATTCCCTTTACTGAATCATATGTAAAGGGAATCGATTATTTTCACTTGTTCAATACCATATGCTAATGGATTAGCAATTAACTCTTTAACGATACTATATTTAAGTTTTACTTCTACCTTATTTAGATAGCGTCCAAATAATCGTTAATTGAGAATGGCAATTGCCACGCTCTGACATTCTATGTCAGAGCGTTTTTATTTTTACACTACACTTTATATTTAACGTATCCCTTGGACTAGGCGCTCTATATGTAACCCAAAATAACTAATAAGCCTTTTAATACCAAGTTCTTCTTTTTATATTCTCGTTACGATACGAACCCAGAACAGAGACCTTTTCTATGAACCGTCGTCTATTCAAGTCGTTACCTTTTCAATTGATGATAGCAGCGCTTTTAGCATGGGGAATTGCTTCATTCTTACCCTTACAAGCAGGTTTTGAAGATACCACTGCTTTTAAATTATTAATGTTAACTAAAACAACTTATATCGGCTTACTCAAAATGCTCGTCGGTATTGTAGTGCTATTCTCATTGCTACAAGGCATTACAAGTATTGGCTCAACATCACGATTAAAAACATTAGGTTATAAGACGATTGCTTTCTATAGCTTAACATCAACACTTGCTATCTGTTTAGGTCTTGGTGTTTCACTTGCAATCCCCAAATGGCCACACTTAATTGATACAGCCCAAGTAACGGTTGGTAACCACGTACAATTAATTGATAATAGTGCTTCTTCTGGCGGCGCTATTACTGAGAAATTATTTAACATGGCGCTAGTCAACCCGTTTCAAGCACTAGCAACGACAAATTTATTAGCGATTGTTGTATTTGCACTATTATTAGGTATTGCCTTATTAGCCAGTTTACCAGCTAAGCACCCTATTTTTGAGCTTATTTCAGGGTTCAACATTGCAATTAATCGAGTCGTATCTGCCGTTATTAAGCTAGCACCTTTAGCTGTATTTGCAATTGTATTTCAATTTACAATACAAAGCGGAAACAGTATTTTTGGCGAATTAGCCTTATTTGCTTTATTGGTCTTTTTGCTGACCTTAATCCACGGTGGTGTCGTATTACCTTTGCTAGCGAAGATGTTTACAGGAATTAAATATTCAACGTTATTCCGCGCCCTTTCAGCCCCGATGGCAATGGCATTTGCGACCTCATCAAGTTCAGCGACGTTACCACTTTCATTGCAAACAGCACAAGAAGATTTAGGGGTATCTCAACCCACCAGCAGTATGGTATTGCCATTAGGCTCAATCATGAATATGGATGGTACAGCGCTGTTTGAAGGGGTTGCCGCTATTTTCTTAGCTCAACTATATGGTATTGATCTTGGAACATCAGGACTTATTATCATTTTTATTATGGCAATGGTGTCATCCATTGGTGCTCCAGGCATGCCATCAGGTTCAATGTCAGGTATGCAACTCGTATTGCTCGCAGTAGGTATTCCACTTGAAGCAATCGCTATATTACTTATTATTGAGCGCCCACTGGATACTTTCCGTACAGCTGTCAATGTTGAAGGTGATTTAATTGCCGCTTTAGTGGTTGATAAATGGCAAAACCAGTCAACAAAAGTGTGATCAGGGTCTTTTTTAGCATCTTATCTCCTTCTTACCTTGAAGCTTAATATTACTTTGACACTAAAAAAACATGCAATAAAATCAACCAATAAGCTTAATATTTAAACACTACTTTGTTCGTTATGCTTATTTAAATTTTAACATCCTTTATATCAATAGGGTCCTGTATAGTTAAAACAGACGATATAATGGAGCAATAGGAAGCTCAAGGACGATGTTAATTATCTAATAATTTAAGACAATTAGACTCATACTAGTTGCGAGTAATTAATTGTCTTAATGTAAATTAATAGGTTTTAATCATGGTCAGAAAATTATTACAATCGTTAGGATTTAGAAGTACTGAAATCAAATCTCGTCAATTGCGCGAGCGACTTGAATTCGCTATTCAACAAAATCTTGGCCAACGTGAAGCACGAGCAAACCGAAAATATTAAGGTTTGGGCAGTAATGTTTTTCTCTCCCATAAAGAGTTAGCTATATTTACGCGCCTTGGCACGGGCTACAACAATAAGGCGATTAACCAATACTTTTTGTTTCTCCGTGCCGGCTTGTTTTAACTCTCGAATAATACGCACCACTTCGGTTTCTAAATATTTAGCCGTTTTTGTTTGTACCATACTTCGAATCAATTTCTCTGCTTTATTCGGTATAGGTTGCTGTAATGCCCATTCATAACTGTAAGCACTTTCTCCTGCTGTATTTATCTCAGGCAAAGTAATAGCGGTGACCTTCGGTGGTAATTGCATATCATCAATACGGGCTAAGCGACGATAATATCCCTGCACAACAGGTGATTTATGGTACGGCAGTTCTCCCTCATGATAAAGATGTGATCCAATTTCCTGCGCAACATCGGCCTTGGCTTCTAGAATAAACTGACTGGCATTTTTGTCTTTACGCACATATTGATCTTTCTTAGTATTCTCAACGGTATAGTATATTTTAGCGCTATGTTTCGCTCGTGTTATTGCAACATAAGCCAGTCGGCGTTCTTCTTCTGTATCCGCTGAAATACCTAATGATGAACGATTAACATAAGGGAAGGCATCTTTATCCCAATAAGGTAAATGGACCTGACTATACTCACACCCTTTAGCTCTAAAAATAGTGGTTAGTTGTACACTGTTATTGTATTGTGATTGGTTTTCAACCGCAGACTGTCGAGTATAATACTCAAAATACTGTAAGGCTTTATCACAATTTTGATCCATTGATTCTAACACGGTTTCCACACTGTCTAAGCGTTCAACAGCTTCTTCAATTTCCGTAGCTGTTGCTTCTGTTTTCCAAATCCAATTATCAAGCTCACTGTCTCGACGATATTGTTTATAAACCATCAGCGCTTTAAAATTGCCTTTACGCTGCAACATTAATAATAATTCAATACGATCAGTAAAAGTTTCTAAATTAAGTGTCGGTTGAATTTTTTCAGTTTGTTTTATTAAACTCAGCCATTCAATACTTGGTCGCTGTGATAAAGACTCACACAATGGTCGTAGACTTTTATTTGGCACATAGCAATGTGGAAATGATAATAAGTTAAACAGTAAATTAGCTTTATCGTTATTTGCTAATGTTAAAAAACGCCCAGTGGCTAATGTCATAATATCCATCAGCAACTTTACTTCACGACTATGCGTTAACACTGAACCGATCGGCATATGATAAGAAATTTTTTTAGTTAAAAAAGCCAACTCAAATAGCATTGCTTGTGACCAACGTCTAACTAAAATAGCCACTTCAGCAGGTTGACCACCTTGCTCAATAAAATCAGCCACTGATTGTGCTATCTCCCCGACTTGACGAGCAGTACCAATAACATCGACAGAAGTATTCGCGACAGATGCATGTGCAATAGTTTGAAAATCATGGAAACGTTGTTTATTATTTGCAATTAAATGGCTAGCTGCCAGTGCTAAGCTATGTCCAAATCGAAACGTATGCGACAAACTGTAAGTCGTTGCTGGCGCAAAATCTTGTTCAAAATTAAGCATAAATTGTGGAGCGCTACCACGCCATTTATAAATACACTGATCCACATCCCCCACTGCAACTAATTGAGCTTGTGGTGATAACAGTAATTTCAACAATTGATATTGCGCAGTGTTGATATCTTGAAATTCATCAACCATTATAAATTTAATCTGCTGATGGTAGTACTGACATAGAGCTTGATCATTTTTTAATAATTGTATGGTTTCCACTAGCCAATCATCAAAAAATAGCTGTTTACGCTCTTTACGTACGGTTTCAAAATTCCAAAACGCCTCAATGATAAAAGCATATTCTCTATTAATTTCTGAGAGATCAAAGACTTCTTTGGGTGGCAACATATGCGCTTTGACTAACCCAATAAAACTCATTAATAATTCTATTGTACGAGGGTCTTTAAACGTTTGTTGCTTTTGATACGACTTTTCTTGGGCCGCCATCTGACGTAACACAAGTTTAGCTATAGTTTTATCACTGTCACCATTATTAAAATCGATTTGATAGCCTGTTGTAGATAAATACCCCGACTGTCTTAATAACTGAAAACAAAAGCTATGAAAAGTATGGACGGGCACCCGTGCAGCTAACGGAATCTGTGCCAATTTTTCCTTAAAATCGGTGCGAATATCACGGTTAAACATTAACACCAGCATCTGTTCTGCTGCTATTGATTGCAATTTATGCTCAACAACACCGACTAAGGTTGTTGTTTTTCCCGTTCCTGCGCCAGCCACACAAAGTGCGTTACCTGACTGATGATGAATAAAAGCAGTTTGTTCAACAGTAAAACGGGTCATTAAAAATACTCAGTAAGGCAATAAACGCATAGCAAGCGAGTATAGCAATTGCCATATAAAGTTTAAATCGTAAAACCTGACATTACATTCGTACTCATTTATCTATCAAACATCTTGCAATCTAATATGTTATAACCCAGCAAAATCTGGCATTGGTCACTATCTATTGTTAAAATTCGGCTCCATTATTGGTGCTCTGCGCCATTGACTGTCTTTATTTACCGTTTCAATCGGTGTTACTACTAAGAACTACATTATGATAAAAAATAAAAGTTTAATGACCAATGTGCTCTCTCTTCTTCTCCTATTCATTGGTTATATTAGCAACCAACATATCATTCTTTACTGTGGCTTATTTGCCTTTTCTGGCGCACTAACTAACTGGCTTGCCATTTATATGTTGTTTGAAAAAGTACCTGGTCTTTATGGTTCTGGTGTTATTCCTGCTCGCTTTGAAGCATTTAAATTAGCCATTAAAAACTTAATGATGGAGCAGTTTTTTACTCAACAAAATATTAGTCGTTTTTTAAACCAAGATACTGACCAATCAACCTCATTAGATATGCAGCCAATTATCAGTAAAATTGATTTTGCTCCAACTTTTGACTCATTACTGGATGTGATCATGAGTTCATCCTTTGGTGGCATGATCACCATGATGGGTGGGCCTGAAGCAATGGAACCACTACGCGAACCTTTTATTGAAAAAATGCAGCAATCAGTAACAGAAATTAGTCAGCAAGATAACTTCAAAACAGCTCTTAAGCAGCAATTAGTTAAACCTGAAACATTACATGATATTGAAAGTAAAATTGAAGATATTATTGACCAACGCTTAAATGAACTCACTCCTAAAATGGTCAAAGAAATGGTACAAAAAATGATCAGCGAACATCTTGGTTGGCTGGTTATTTGGGGCGGAGTCTTTGGTGGTATTATCGGCATCATTTCAGCATTAATTACAGGTTAAGATCACCTGCTTTAATTTTAAGTAGCTGTGACCTTTAAAGCGGATACAGCTACTCTCTTTACTCCTTTCAGCTTCAAATTGAGAAAGCAATTTATTCACCTTAATTGCAACTAAAAACTAAAATGATTCTTTTTCACTCAATCACTTTCATAAATTACATTAAAAGTGTGATAAATATTGAACTAAGATAACTAACAGTGATAAATACCTGTATATGTATCCAGTTGGAATTCATTTTTCTTGGCAAATTTCTCGACCCATTTCACAATTGCAGCAATTGTTAGTGGTTTAACAGCAACTACATTATTGTCGGCTGATCATATTAGCCCCAGCATTGCACTATGGATGACCTTCTTTGGTACCATCGGTGGACTTTTACCTGATATAGATTCAGACCATTCAACGTCAATGAAAGCATTGTTTACACTTCTGGCGGGGTTTTGTTGTTTTTTACTCATCAGCCATATCTACACCCGCGTCGCAATGCTTGAGCTGATTCTATATGTCATCTCATTGTTTATTACTATTCGTTATTTTGGCAAGGCCGTATTTGACCGTTGTACGGTTCACCGTGGCGCATGTCACTCAATTTCATTTGTGACTCTTATTGCACTATGCTGTGTCCATATTTGCGTCTTATTAGGGCACACGGCAACTGACAGTTGGTTTGCGGGTGGATTTGTTCTGCTTGGCGGCATCGTACATTTAATCCTAGATGAGATATACAGCGTCGATCTATCAAACAAACGCTTTAAATCCTCATTTGGTACCGCACTTAAACCCTTTGCCTTTACTAAACCATTCATTAGTCTTGCTCAAGTTATTGCCATTGTGATCTTATTTGATCTAGCGCCAAGCTATGATGGGGCGCTACAAGTTGTTACCAATTGGAGTCATTTCCAATTTACACCAGTCTGGTTCAATTTAGACGACACTAAGCAATGGTTCTTACACATGTTTTATATTACTCCTCGTGATTTACATGCCTTCTATCAACGTTTTTAATCCTTAATAAAACACCTCTCAATATGTAAAGTATGGTCTTTCATCACCATACTTTACATTTAAGACTATTTTAAAATCAAAAAGCAATCGTTTGCTTTTTTGCTGGTAGTCATACAATGAACCGAGTATTATGCACAATAAGATGAGTGCTTGAGGTAATGTTTATCTTAAACACTCTGTATTTCGATGCCATCATTTTGAAATAGGAATTTCACCATGAGTCTTGCTGATCAAGTTCTTGCCGTCAATGACGACCTTCCCATCCGCACCGATAAACCCATTCACAGTGGAAAAGTACGATCTGTTTATTGGCTAACAGACACAGACAGCCGTCGTCTTATTCAACAAAAAGGCTATAACGTTCAACCTGATGCACCTTTAGCAATAATGATCATCAGTGATCGAATTTCTGCATTTGATTGTATTTGGCATGGTGAAGGTGGTTTGAAAGGTGTTCCCGGTAAAGGCGCGGCACTTAATGCAATCTCAAATCATTGGTTTAAACTATTTAAAGATAATGGCTTAGCCGACAGCCATATTCTTGATATTCCCCATCCTTTTGTATGGATTGTACAAAAAGCAAAACCAGTAATGGTAGAAGCTATTTGTCGTCAATATATTACAGGTTCAATGTGGCGTGCATACACGCAAGGCGAACGTCAGTTCTGTGGTATTCAATTACCGGAAGGATTGAAAAAAGATCAAAAACTACCACAACTCCTGATGACACCATCAACGAAAGGTATTCTAAAAGGCATTCCTAATGTACCAGAAGCTGACGATATTAATGTAACTCGTGATGATCTCATTAATAATTATCAGGCTTTCAATTTCCGTCATATTGATGATATTAGCTACTATGAAAAACTATTAGCTGATGGTTTTACAGTTATTAGTAATGAATTAGCGCAATTAGACCAAATTTTTGTCGATACTAAATTTGAATTTGGCTACGTAACAGATGCTAGCGGAAATGAGAAACTTATCTATATGGATGAAGTGGGTACACCAGATTCCTCTCGAATTTGGGATGGAGCTGCATATCGTGATGGACAAATAGTTGAAAATTCAAAAGAAGATTTCCGCCAAGTATTACTTAATTATTTTCCTGAACCCGATATTTTATTAAATAAAGAACGTATGCCTGAACGTTTTGCATTAGCAGCAGAAAATGCACTCCCTCAAGATATATTAATGCAGATATCAAAAATATACACCAATATCGCAGAAAAGATCACTGGACACCCAATTATTCTGAGCCAAGATCCAAAAAATGAAATTATTGATATACTACGCCAAGAATATCAATTAATTGATTAAAACCTATTCGAGAGCTATGCAATAGCTCTCTCCTTACCCCCTTATATATTAACAACTCTATTCATATATCCCCTTTAATCGTCGTTTTATTAATATTTACATTAGTAATAGTTTTAACAAACTCAATTTCATATTACTTATCACACCATTTCATGCCACACAACATCACATCAAGCAACAATTTCACACAACAACAACCCATTAATAAAACAAAATGACAACACCACTGCAAGTTTGATTTTTATTTATTTTTTCACATAGTTATTTAATTAATAATTAAATGAAACATATGTATTTTAAACATTAACAACTCAGTTTAAATTCAAAAAAATACTATTTTAATAACAGAATTGCGCATTTAGTAATTGAATAAGTACAGCGGTCTACTTTATGATCATATTGAAATTAAAATTGATACAACTATTTATAAGAAATAACTTTCCCTTTAACCATATTTTAGGAGGTTTTATGAGCAGTATTACTGATTCTACTGCCAAGAAAACACGTAGCCGCGAATGGAAAATGTTCCTTTTTATTACCATTTTCCTGTTCCCTATTTTAAGTGTCATTTTCGTTGGTGGTTATGGTTTCACAGTTTGGATGTTGCAATTGTTTGTCTTTGGTCCTCCCGGTCACGGTGGTTGATCCCCTACTTCACACTACAAGCATCATTTAAAGAGAAACAATAATGAAAGCATTTTTAAAAAAAGCTTGGCTGACCCTATCACGCCCAAGTGTTCACATTAGCCTTGGTGTTTTAGCCCTTGGCGGTTTTGTTGCGGGTATTATTTTTTGGGGCGGATTTAATACTGCCCTTGAAAAAACGAATACTGAAGAATTTTGTGTAAGCTGTCATGCCGATAATGTCGTGCCTGAATACGTAAATACTATTCATGATAAGAACCGTTCGGGTGTTCGAGCAACGTGTCCTGATTGCCATGTTCCTCATGATTGGACAGACAAAATTTCACGCAAAATTCAAGCAAGTAAAGAAGTCTTTGCCCATTTTGCTGGGTTCATTGATACTCCTGAAAAATTTGAAGATCGTCGAATTGTGCTAGCGCAGCATGAATGGGAACGTTTTAAAGCCAATGGTTCACAGGAATGTCGTGATTGCCATGATTACAAAGGCATGGATTTCGAAAAAATGTCGCCTGTCGCACGCGTTCAAATGAAAAATGCGGCAGAGCGTGATCAAAGCTGTGTTGATTGTCATAAAGGCATTGCTCACCACTTACCAAAAGATATGGATACCAGTGGCGGCATGGTATCAGAGTTAGTCCAATTTTCTCATGGTACTAACTACAGTAAAGGTGAAGTGATTTATAGCGTTCGTTTCCTACCTGTTTATGAAGATAAAGCAATGACCGTTGAAGCCGGTATTCTAAATCCAGCATCAGCCGTTAAAGTTATCGATGAGACAGATAATGCCGTCGAGGTTGAGATTGCGGGTTGGCGTAAAGATAAAGGCTATGGCCGTGTGATTCAGGAAGATTTTGGTATGAATATTCCTGTTGCATCGCTTGTTAAAGAATCAGCACAAAACGATAAAGTTGTTGATAAATATGAAGAGAAAGTCGATGACTTAACAGGCTTACCTTGGCAGCGTGTTACAGCAAAGGTATGGATGCCTAAAGATTCATTAGTGAACGACATCACACCGGTATGGGCACAAGCAAAAACGGCTTACACCACTAACTGTTCAGTGTGCCACACTCAGCCAGCTGAAGCGCATTTTGATGCAAATACATGGCCGGGCATGTTTAACGGTATGTTGGCATTTGTAAACTTTGACCGTGATAGCGAAGCTATTGTATTGAAGTATCTACAGAAGCATTCATCTGATTTTTCTGATGCACAGCACTAAGTTTTGATGGAGTTAAAATAAATATGTCAGTATCGAGAAGAAGTTTTCTTAAAGGTCTTGCCACAACAAGTGCTGCAACTGTTATCGGTCCGAGCCTACTCGCATCATCAAAAGTGTTTGCAAACGATCAAATAGGTCAAGGAACATGGCGCTATTCTGGCTCTCACTGGGGTGCATTCCGCGCTCAAATATACGCAGGTAAAGTACAACAAATTGAAGCGATTGAAATAGATAAAAACCCTACCGAAATGCTAAAAGGCATCAAAGGTATTATCTATAATCCATCACGTGTTCGTTACCCAATGGTACGTCTAGACTGGCTTAAAAAACATAAGTTCAGTGGCGAAACACGCGGTAATAATCGTTTTGTACGTGTGACATGGGATGAAGCCTTAGATTTGTTCTACCGTGAACTAGAACGTATTCAAAAAGATTACGGTCCATGGGCACTCCACGCGGGTCAAACAGGTTGGCGTCAAACGGGTCAATTCCATAGCTGTACCAGCCACATGCAACGTGCTGTCGGTATGCACGGTAATTACATCACTAAAGTTGGCGACTACTCAACAGGTGCAGGTCAAACCATCATGCCTTACGTGCTAGGTTCGACTGAAGTATATGCTCAAGGTACGTCATGGTCTGAAATTTTAGACAACAGTAAAAACATTATTTTATGGGCTAACGATCCGGTTAAAAACCTCCAAGTAGGTTGGAACTGTGAAACACATGAGTCTTACCCTTACCTTGCACAGCTAAAAGAAAAAGTAGCGAAAGGTGAGATCAATGTTATTTCGGTTGATCCGGTTAAAAACAAGACCCAACGTTACTTAGAAAATACCCATCTTTACCTTCATCCGCAGACAGATGTACCGTTTATGCTGGGTGTAGCGCACACGCTTTACACTGAGAATCTTTATGATAAAGAATTCATCAAAATGTACTGCCTGGGCTTTGATGAGTTTATTGGTTACGTCAAAGGCGAAACCAAAGATAACGTTGAAAAAACACCAGAATGGGCCGCTGAAATTTGTGGTGTACCCGCTGATCAAATCCGTGAATTTGCCCGTATGCTGGTTAAAGAGCGTACCCAAATTCTGTTTGGTTGGTGTATTCAACGCCAAGAACACGGTGAGCAACCTTACTGGATGGGTGCGGTTATTGCGGCTATGGTTGGACAAATTGGCTTACCTGGCGGTGGTATTTCTTATGGTCACCATTACTCAGGTATCGGTGTACCATCGACAGGTTTTGCAGCACCTGGCGGTTTCCCTCGTAACGTAGATGAGGGGCAAAAACCGAAATGGGATAACAACGACTTCAATGGTTATAGTCGTACGATCCCTGTCGCACGTTTCGTCGATTGTATTTTAGAACCGGGTAAAGAAATTAAATACAATGGTTCTAAAGTGATTCTACCTGATTACAAAATGATGGTAATCAGTGGTAACAATCCTTGGCATCACCACCAAGATCGCAACCGAATGAAGCAAGCGTTCCAAAAATTACAAACCGTGGTAACAATTGATTTTGCATGGACAGCAACCTGTCGCTTCTCTGATATTGTACTCCCTGCATGTACTCAGTTTGAACGTAACGATATTGACGTTATGGGCTCATACAGTGGCCGTGGCTTAATCGCAATGCAAAAGTTAGTTGACCCACTGTACCAATCAAAAACTGACTTTGATATTTTCACTGAATTATCTCGTCGTTTTGGTAAAAATAAAGAATACACCCGTGACATGGATGAAATGCAGTGGGTTCAAATGCTGTATAACGATTGCCGTAAAGCCAACGCAGGCAAATTCGACATGCCTGAATTTGATGTTTTCTGGAAGCAAGGATTCCTCGATTTTGGTACGGGTAAGCCCTGGGTTCGACATGCAGACTTCCGTCAAGATCCAGAAATTAATGCGCTAGGCACACCATCCGGTTTCATTGAAATATCAAGCCGTAAAATTGCTCGTTATGGCTATGAACACTGTCAAGGTCACCCAATGTGGTTTGAAAAGACAGAACGTTCACATGGTGGTCCTGGCTCAGATAAACACCCATTCTGGATGCAATCTTGTCACCCTGACAAACGCTTGCACTCACAAATGTGTGAATCCGATGAGTTCCGCGCAACCTACACCGTTCAAGGTCGTGAACCTGTCTACATCAACCCAAAAGATGCCGCAACAAAAGGCATTAAGAATGGCGATGTGGTACGTGTGTTTAACGATCGCGGTCAATTACTTGCAGGTGCGGTTATCACAGACAGCTATCCACAAGGTGTCGTTCGTATAGAGGAAGGTGCATGGTACGGGCCATTAAATGAGAAAATTGGTGCGATTGATACCTATGGCGATCCAAATACTTTAACCATGGATATACCAACATCTGAATTAGCGCAAGCGACCAGTGCTCAAACGTGTTTGGTCAATATTGAAAAATTCAAAGGCGAATTACCACCAGTAACAGCCTTTGGTGGGCCAATTGAAGTAAGTTAACCCCCACCTCAATACACAGCCCCCTTCACCGTATGGTGTTGGGGGCTTATTTATTTGATCCCTAGTCTCCCTCCACACAAGCAAACGCACAATAATCGATTTATAAATAAACACTTTTTATTAAAATGTCATTTTTTAGCAAACTTATTGTGTGAATATTGATCAACTTTAAATTGTAAGCGAAAATCACCTCATAGGCATGGAGGTTTATAACAATTGTATGTTTATGGATATTTGACTTTAAAGGTACAAAATATGTCAGGTTTCGCCTACCCCCACACTTGCCCATTAATTGATAAAGAAATCGGTCGCGCAAGAGGGGATTTAACAACGTATGCGCGTGATTTATTACGTTCTTATAATATTGAAATCAGTGGTAAAGAAATGCTACTTGCTGGAGAGGAATTATTCAGTGCGCTGAGCGATATTTTTGAAAAAACGCGAACAACAAATGAAAATATGCGCACAGAAGCCCATAAGCAAATAGTCGCACTTGAAGCTGAAAATATGGAATTACGAGCCCTACTATATTGCCAACGTAAAGCAAATTAATAAAGATAAGTCATTGTACAACTAGTATAAAAAAGCCACCTATACGGTGGCTTAATCATATCGATTACTTACATATTATACATCGTAAGTTGTCGATGCAGTATTACCACCAGTACCTGTCCAGTTCGTATGGAAGAACTGACCACGAGGCTGATCAATACGCTCATATGTGTGAGCACCGAAGTAGTCACGCTGCGCTTGAATCATATTTGCAGGCAAGCTTGCTGTTGTGTAGCCATCAAGGAATGTTAGTGCTGATGTCATGGTTGGCATTGGTAGACCAACTTCCATCGCCTTTGATGCAACTTTACGCCATGCAGGCATACTGCTTAATAGAATATCTTTGAAATACGTATCTGAACCAAGGAATTTAATATCAGGATTCACATCGTATGCATCACGAATATTACCAAGGAATGCACTACGAATAATACAACCACCACGCCACATAAGCGCAACGTTACCGTAGTTTAGATCCCAGTTAAATTCTTCAGATGCTTCACGGATTAACATAAAGCCCTGTGCATAAGAAATGATCTTTGATGCTAGTAGTGCTTGACGTAATGCATCAACCCACTCTTTCTTATCGCCATCAATCTTAGCAATAGTTTTACCAAACAGGCTCTCAGCTTCAACGCGTTGATCTTTCATTGAAGAAACACAACGCGCAAATACAGCTTCTGTAATTAGCGTTAGGGGAATACCTAAATCAAGTGCATTAATGCCTGTCCACTTACCCGTACCTTTTTGGCCAGCAGTATCAAGGATCTTCTCTACGAGAGGCTGACCATCTTCATCTTTATAGCCAAGGATTTCCGCAGTAATTTCAACTAAGTAACTATCTAACTCAGTTTTATTCCACTCTTGGAAAATCGCTTGCATTTCATCATGAGATAGCTCAAGACCCGATTTCATAAAGTGGTATGCTTCACTAATTAATTGCATGTCACCGTATTCGATGCCATTGTGAACCATCTTAACAAAGTGACCCGCACCATCTTTACCAACCCAATCACAGCAAGGCTCACCTGCTGCTGTTTTTGCAGAAATGGCTTGGAAGATAGGTTTGATTGCAGGCCATGCAGCTTCAGAACCACCCGGCATAATTGAAGGACCAAAACGAGCACCTTCTTCACCACCAGAAACACCAGAACCTACGTATAGTAAACCTTTAGCTTCAAGTTCAGCAACGCGGCGATTAGTATCAGGGTAGTTTGAGTTACCACCATCAATGATAATATCACCTTTATCTAATAGCGGTACAAGTTGGTCAATAAATGCATCAACAACATCACCAGCACGAACCATTAGCATGATCTTACGTGGTGATTCTAGTTTAGCCACCAAATCTTCTAATGATGTTGCACCGATAATGTTAGTGTCCTTTGCAGGACCTTCAAGGAATTCTTCTACTTTAGAAACGGTACGGTTAAACGCAACAACTTTAAAACCATGATCATTCATATTAAGGATCAAGTTTTGACCCATAACAGCTAAACCAATAACACCAATATCGCCTTTCATATTATTCTCCTTGTGCAAGCAACTTTGCAGCTGCTGCATCTAAATACCATTCTGTTTCGCCATGAGAGGCTTTAATTTTTGCCGCAGGGTAAGCTAATGCTTCCGCAGGTGTACTATTTATTTCAGATAAGACTTCAGCCTTACTTTCACCCAATACCAAATAAGTAATACGGTCAGCATTTTCAAGTAAACGCGCTGTTTTTGAAATACGTTGCTGACCACTTTGTGGTTGAGTGGCAATCACTGCTAATGCAGGATCATCAAAATTGGTCTGATGTGGAAATAAAGAAGCGGTATGACCATCGCCGCCCATACCCAATAAAATCCAATCAAATGCAGGTAATCCCTGTTTATGCGGAATAACTGCATCCATTTCTGCTGCAAAACGTGCACATTCAGCAACAGGCTCGGCTTCACCACGAATACGATGAATATTAGCGGCAGGAATTGTAATATACTTAAATAACAATTCATTTGCTTCGCCAAAATTGCTTTCCGCATCAGTAGGAGCAACACAACGCTCGTCACCCCACCAGAAATGAAGATTATTCCATTGAATACTGTCAGCAAAAGGCGCTTGCGCTAATACTTTGAATAACAATTTAGGCGTACTACCACCGGATAAGGAAATATGTACCGCTTGAGATTGTAAACTCAGCGCTTGCATGGTTTCAGCAAGAGAAATCACCACATCTTGTGGTGTCGCAAATACTTTATAATTAATCATGTTTATAACTCACAATAATCAGTATTAGCTAAATTTTTACAAGGGAAACGCCACTGACGACCATCATTAATTAATAACTCATCAGCTTCTTTTGGTCCCCATGTTCCTGCTGCGTAACCAAATAAGTGTTCAGGTTGCTCTTTGTGATCAAGAATAGGTTGAACAAACTTCCAACACGCTTTTACTGCATCAGTACGCGCGAACAAAGTTGCATCTTGTTTCATACAATCTAACAATAAACGTTCGTAAGCTGTTAGCATATTCATTGATTCAAGTTTATCGTAATGGAAATCCATCGATACTTCTTGCGTATCAAAACCTGCGCCTGGTTTTTTCAAACCAAAACTCATTAAGATACCTTCATCAGGTTGAATACGAATAATCAACTTATTTTCAGCTGATTTAGCTGCAAACACTGGATGCGGTGTTTTCTTAAAATGAATAACAACCTCAGTTACACGTGTCGGTAAACGCTTACCTGTACGAACGTAGAATGGTACGCCATTCCAACGCCAGTTCTCAATAAACATCTTCATACCAACATACGTTTCTGTACGTGAATCAGTATTAACGCCATGTTCTTGACGGTAACCTGGTAGATGCTTACCACGAACATCAGATTCAGTGTATTGACCTAAGACTAAATTGTTAGTCAAATCATCTTCTGATAAAGGCTTAAAGCTTTGCATCACTTTAACCACTTCATCACGAATCGAGTCAGCGTTAATAGCAGCTGGAGATTCCATACCTACCATTGCTAGAACTTGCAATAGGTGGTTTTGGAACATATCACGTACCGCACCCGCACCATCATAATAACCACCACGATCTTCAACGCCTAAGGCTTCAGATGCGGTAATTTCAACGTAATCAATGAAATTACGGTTCCATAATGGTTCAAACATGCCATTAGCAAAACGGAAGACAAGTAAGTTTTGTACTGTCTCTTTACCTAAGTAGTGGTCAATGCGGTAAATTTGATGTTCTTGGAAACATGCGTGAATTTGTTTATCAAGAGAAATAGCCGATTCAAGATCATAACCAAATGGCTTTTCTACAATAAGATTTTTCCAGCCATCCGCTTCATCATTGAGACCATGAGCAGCAAGACACTCAGGAATTACACCATAAAGACTCGGTGGCGTTGCGAGATAAAAGACAGCGTTGCCATGTGTATGGTGAGTATCTTTAAAAACATCTAAACGCTGCTTTAATACGGCGTATTGTTCAGCATCAGAAGTATTCAATGCCTGATAATATAAATGCTCACAAAACTCCGTTAATATTGCTGCATCCGTTTTTTCATTTTCTTCTAATGCAGAACGAAGCTTATCACGAAATTCCTGATCACTATATGCCGTACGACTAACACCCAAAATAGCGAAATCTTCTGGCAATAAACCATTAGCGTATAAATGATAGAACGCAGGGATTAGTTTTCGATGAGTCAAATCGCCTGACGCACCAAAAATTACAATTGCGTTATTTTCTGGTTTAACCATGTAATGTTCCCATTTATTTACAGATCATTCGATCTGGTACAGCAATCAATTGCTTGGTATAACGGGCGTTATTATGCCGTAATTTTCAATTTTTTATGCATTTTTCGTGATAAAAATTGAAAATTTTTGTTATACATTAATAATTTTATCAGTCAATATGTTACATCTAACCATCGTATTTATCGCTAATACACTAACATATCAGACAATTTATCACTGTTTACTCTATATATATTGAGCATACTAACAATTATTGTCTACTGTGGTAGACGAAAAAACCTATTAATTTGATAGGTTTTTTCGTCTATATAATAACTACGAGCAACTCATCGTTTGATCACCCAGTGTAATCAAAACCGCTTAAGTGTAGAAGAGATGATAAGAACAATGCAATCGTTTACTTCAACAAAAATCGATGAAGAAACACTGAGTACTCTATTTAGGTTTATATCAGCTGATGACTTTTATTACTGAAGCATTAGCTCAATACTTGATAACACACACGATGGCGGTTATTATGCCCGCAATTTCAGCCACCTTAATTTCGGTGGCTTTTTCGTTATTAAGCGCACTCATTAAATAATGATAACGCTAATATTTCATAGCAAGTAGGTTAACCCATGTCTAAATTTTTCTATAAAGGTCGCATCGAAAAGAAGCCCAAACACAGCAGCTGTGGCTACAACACGAAACGCGAAACTAAACTTGGCACGGAAACCAATCCGCTCACATTGATTGTGAATACTGAAAAACGTCAACAAGAGCTAGAACTGCAGCTTATAGAACAACAACTTTTTGCAACGATCACTGTAGATACTAATGCTGTTGAAGATATAACTGAACTTACTGCGACATTAAATAAGCCAATCACAACAACATTTGATAAAACACCGAACCGTAATGATCCTTGTTCATGCGGCAGTGGTAATAAATATAAAAAATGCTGCGGTAAATAAATCAACAAATAAAACAGGAGCCTAAGTTCCTGTTTTATTTTCTATAAAATAATACCACTGCGACGTATCGCATTTAGGTATATATTCTCGCCATAATTTCTAAAGTAGATGTACATATGAGCAAAAAAAGTCAGGGGTACTCTTGCGTAGGCCTTTTTAACCCCAAAACACCTGAAAACGTTGGTTCTGTTATGCGAGCTGCAGGTTGTTATGGTGTTAACTCTGTCTTTTATACTGGCACTCGTTATGATCACGCTGCGCAGTTTTGTACAGATACCAAAAATGTTGCACTTGATATTCCATTAATTGGTGTTGAAGATCTAAAAGCGATCATTCCTGTCGGTTGTGTACCTGTTGCCGTTGATTTAATTGAAGATGCAAAACCATTACCTGAATATAAACATCCTAAACGTGCATTTTATATTTTTGGCCCAGAAGACGGCACACTAAAAAAAGAAATTACTGACTTTTGTCGTGAAACTATTTATGTTCCAACCAAAGGCTGTATGAATCTTGCCGCGGCTGTTAATGTGATTTTATACGATCGTATGGCAAAGGGTGATAACTTCTCAAATCATAAATAAGTATTTTACTTATAAAAAACCACTGCAATAATCGCTATTATCGCAGTGGTTATGTTTGTCATCGTTCAATACCTGTTTGAGTATAAAAATGACGCTTATCTTTATACATTGCTTTATCTGCAACTAAACAAATTTGCTCTGCTGGATACTGATCAGTACTGGCGTATCCAACCGCAAAATGTATTTCAACCCGTTTTCCATTAGGTAAGCATGCATAATTAATTTGATCGCGTACTTTTTCTAATCGGCGCCATAAAATGTCACAGCTATCACAGTCCCCTGCTTCTAAAATAATGGCAAATTCATCGCCACCAAGACGATAAACTTTATCCGTCAATCGACAGGTTTCAACTAATAACTTACTGGTTTCAATTAATAATGCATCACCCATGCTATGACCATATTGATCATTTGCTCGTTTCAATCCATTAACATCAAGCATGAACAAACCAAAATGGCGATCAGGATAGCGGTTAATTAATTGTATGTACCCTTCAAAATCTTTATCAAAGGCTTTTCTGTTCGCAAGTCCTGTTAACGAATCAGTAACGGCTATTCGCACCAATTCTTCATTTAACAAGCGACCCTCTAATTCAATTGATAATTGGCGAACAAATAAAGAAATCACTTCAAAATCATCATGTTCTAATGCTGTATATTGCATTACAATTATACCTGTAATGTCATTCTTGCTATTTTTAATCTTAAAACAATGTAAATACCTATCGTTATTAGACACACAATAATAATCACAATAATGACCGTCAGGCTGTATGTCTGGCATTTCTAAACGTGCCTGATCAATATTTTCACAAGCCCATGTCATTTCATTATTAACATAGCTTTTCATTGCCCAACCAGCTAATGGGTATAGAGCAACCACTTGCGTCATTACCGTTTCTATAATATTGCCAGATTGAAGTTCATGGCTAAATGATAATAATGATTGCAACATCGATCGGCGATTTTCTTCTCGCAATAATGATCGACTCAAGGCTAAAGTCTTTTCTTCAACTTTTCGTTCTAATTCATCATTGAAATTAACTAGTTGTAAATTTGCTTGTTCTTTTTCTAAATAGGCAATATTCAATTCTTTATTCGTCGCAGCTAAATCTGCCATTTGAGCTCGAATCGTTTTTGCCATATTACGAATCAGCCGTTCAACCATAATAAATTCAGCAAAACGTAATTCTTTATTTGAACACCTGTATTCACCACGAGAATAAGATCGAACCATATCCATTAGCCCACCCAATGGTCTCGCAATCCAGCGATATGTCAAACCCGCACTAAAAAGTGACAATAAAATAATAACCACACCAAATAATGATATATATTTTAACGAGTTTATATAAGGATTCTCTCCCAGATACTTATCCATATACACGTTCATAACATACTGAATAGGTTCTGAAATATATTTATTTCCTAATTTTATATTTATAGTTTTATGAATAGTCGGTGTGTTTTTATCTATTTTACCTTGAGCAATAACAATATCACTTACATTACCTTCATGCCCCATTACCCCTGCATTATGATTTTTAAAAACAACCCGTTCTCCATCTTTTAAATAAGGGCGTAATACTTTAATAATATTTTCAATAGGAACAACTATGATTAAATAACCTAAAGGGACACGCTTTAAGCCATTTGTCATCGATTGAAATATAGGTACTCCAATAATAATCCCACGACGTGTTGGATTAAATTTTAGCGGCATCAAATCTTCATCATTATAGTAAAATACCCATTGTCGACCTTTACCATTATTGGTTGATAAACGATAACTCAGAAGATCTTTTAATTTTAAAAAAGAAGATAACCCATGAATCCCATTAAAACTTTCAATTTCAGACCACTGATCATCAACTAAATAAGCAGCCTGAATTAATGGTGTATTTTTGACTAGCGTGCCTAAAGAAGAATTCACGTGGCCAGCAAGAAAGAAATTATCAATCGCCTGAACAAATAGCCTATCTCGTGATAACACATCCAAGCTTGTCGACAATAAAGAAAAACGATAATCAAATTCTTGTTCTATTGTATTAGATAATCTATCTAGCATACCGATACGGTAATTCGTTTCAACATCGGACTGTTGTTTTAACAGTAAACCACCAACAATGGCCGCAGGTACAACAGCAATAATTAACATTAATAATGCTAATGATGGTTTTAAGCGTAACTTCATTAATTATCATCCAAATTCTGAATCTGCTTCATCGCCATTTTTTGCATATGAGCTGCCGCATATTCAGCAGTAGCACCGGCTTGATATCGTTGAAAACCTATTGCTATAGCCTGCCATGCAATCGCCATATTCAATGTTGATGGCATAAGCTTTGTTAGCGCCATTTGATGAAACATGACCAAATTATCTTCGGTTGCTTTCAATCTAAGCTGCCTATAATACGTCATAGATATAGGTAGTAACTTTGTTTTTTCATATACTGCATGTTGATTGGTGGATTGTTGAATAAACTCAGCAAAATTTTTAATTAATTTCTGTTTCTTTTTTAAGCGTTGAGAATTGTTAGGAATAGCCAAAACAAATGTACTAGACATAGGGTGCATAGTCTTACCATCAACTTTAGGTAATACTGCTATACCAAGATCATCTCCAAGCATCATTTTTAAATCATTGTATGCCCAGTCACCATTAATAGAATATGCGCTTTTACCCCTGATAAAATCTAGCTGAGAACAGCGATAATCGCAGTTACGATCAACAATACCTTGCTCAGCTAAAGAATGATAATATTTTAATGCTTTAACCATCGCTGGAGTATCAAGCACAATTCTGCCACCAACGATAGGCCAGCCGTTAAACGCTGATAAGAAAGGAATAAAATAATACATATCATTATAGTTCCATCCCATCGGCATAATATTTTTATCTAAGAATTTTTTTTTCTCTAAAATAATATCATTAAAGTCTGTTGCAGGCTTTGTCACATATTTTTTATTGTAATATAAAAGTAAAAAATTGCCTTGAATAAGAGGAATACCCCAATATTTTCCACCTGATTTTATCGTCGCTTTTACCCTTGGGCTTAGTTTTTCTATATACCAATCACGTGGAATTTCCGATAAATCCATCATATTATGCAGCCCCAAAAAATCTGAAGGGATAACAATAAGATCGGGTAAACCGCCATCTTGAGCACTTAACAAAATCTCTGCTTTTATTTCCGATGGATCAAGTTGAACAATTGATATATCAACATCATGACTTTTTTTATATTTATCTGTCATTATCGTTAAAAAATCACGATTTTGGTGTGAAGACCAAATAGTTAAAGTCGGTGTTGCTAATACTGCTTTTGTAAAAAAAAGTGTTAATAACAAAAAAGAAAAATGAATAGTGTTTAATAAATTATTCGATATTATTTTAATAAAGTAAAAAGAAATATTGTGGTATCTTTTATATGACATATGAAAACTCATAGTAAATAACTCTCATTTAGCAAAGAGTCATACAAAACAATTATATTTTAATGTGTGTAGATAATTATTATAGGTTATACCTAACACTAAAATCTAATTTGATATTAATCAATAATATTTAATATCTATTGTAAGCTACAAATAAATCTTTAGTATACTAATCATACATAAATATTATAAATGAAGATATAATAACCACCATGAATAAATACTTTAAAATCATATTTTCCTTATCGTTGTTAGTTGTCATTTCTTACGAATCAAATGTAAATGCCAGTCCTGAAAAGACAAACGAAATCAATACGTTGAAATTTAAAAATGCAAATCAATCGAAACCTATAATAACAATAGAACAACAAAAAATGATTCGTTTCGCAAAAAAATACATTGGTACTCGTTATGTTTGGGGGGGAACGACCCCTAAAGGATTCGATTGTTCAGGCTTCATTCAATATGTATACAAACATTCTCATATCTCGATTCCAAGAACCACAGCCTCATATACACGATTATTCAATAAATCAGTGCCAATAAAAAATGCACAAGTGGGTGATCTTATTGTTTTTACTGGTACAAATTCAAAAATAAGAAAACCCGGTCATGCTGGGATCATTACAGAAGTAAAATCAGGCTCACTTAAATTTATTCATAGCTCATCGTCTAAGAAGCATTTTGGTGTAACTGAAACGAGTTATTACCATAGCGGCTACCCAAAACGTTTCTTAGCTATTGTACAAATGCCGAAACCATAAAAAGGGAGTATTTATACTCCCTCAATCGTCTTTATGGTGTGACGCATTCTGTTAATAACCGTAAACAGCCATAATCCGTTAACCAGTCATATTGTTGCTGATCTTTAACTAAGAAACATCCTGAATAATTAAGGGCATTAGCAAATATATCACCAATATGATTCGTTAATCGAGGGATCACTAGCATCCAATGTTGAGTTAATAGAATATTATAAGGTGAACACTCTATCGGCTCGTTAATATTCACTGTAACATTATTTGGTGTTAACCCTAAATCATGCATTGCCGCTAAATAGCAAAAATACGCCTTCTCACTATTAATCCGATCAAAAGTAAATAATTTATGTCTAAACGGCAACTTGCCAGATAAAATCATATCTTCTAACGGTACCACCGTTTTCATTAACTGCATGTGTCGATGACGCTGACTGGCACCGGCCTCTGAAGCTGAATTAAAAAAACCCAGCACATTGGTATATGTTACACCTTGGATCCAGGCAGAAAAATCATAAAGATCAAGTAAAGAAGATTGACTAACAAATGCCTTACTGCAAATAAGTAAATGTGGCTCCCCTATTGGGTATTTATTTAATAGGCACACATGCTCATGCCCAACATTATCAACAAACATTTGCTCTTCATATGGCAAAAATGGATTATTTCCTGTCTGTCCTTGTTGTATTTTTTTAGTAAGATTATCATTCATAACCTTAATAGAAAAATCAATTCCCTGCTCAGAAACAACTGAGCTAGTGGTCGCAATAGGCAGCAATACTTGTGCTTCTCTCGCATCGTTAGCAACTGTTAAAGCTTTATCCCATAGCATCTACAAATACCTGCAACCATTCTAATTATTAGAAAATAAAACAACCCTAATCACTCACCTAATAAAAAAACAGTAAGCTTAGATCCCAAAGATAGATTGTGTAATTTTTTCTTTACACTTTTAGCAAAAAATCCGTATTGCTAAAAACGTCTAGGTGATAGCCCTCATTAATGAAACTTTGTATGATTACATCCGTTAACTATCTCAATTGCTTACGATATTACATCGTACTCCAAGCAGTTTATAGTTATTAGTGATCTAACTTTATACTGGTCATATAAAGTGCTTTAAAGGGTATTACAGATCGGTCAATCTGTTACCCTCATCCTTCCTAAACATATTCAATTTATTATTTTTAAAATCAAAAAAACGCCCACCAATAAGATGATGAGCGTTTATATCAATAGCTAACTCATTAAATAAGTTGAGCTCCAATTAAAAAACAACCAAAAAGCAAACTCATTAACATTGCTAATGAACCACCTTTCACTTGATAATCAGAACTTTGTTCGACTTGTGCCGTCTTACGAATATTGTAAATCATCAACATAGGTATAAAGACAGCAATAAAAACAAGAATCAACCCAGCGTAATTTAAGACTGATAGAAATTGATTAGCAGCAAAGATTGCCCCAAGCAAAGGTAATATAAACGTTAAAACATAGGTTACAGCACGGTTTTGTCTGAATAAATCAACATTCTGGTCAAACAACGACATTGCTACACCTAAAAATGAAGTTAATAAAGCTAATCCTGTAAATACAGATAAAATAATATGTATGCCAGAGAATCGCGAACTCAACGCATCAATTAAAACAGAAACATTGTCAAATTTAACCAGTTGCTCCGCTGATAAACTGCCAACAACCGCATATAACCACAGTAGATAACAACTCAAGGGAATCAGTGAACCTAATAACACCATGTTTCTTAATTGCTTATGGCTTGCTTTATCATTGTATGATACCAATGATGGAATGACAGGAAAGAAACCAAAACTCGTGAACAATACAGCACTGGTTTTAATTAAATCAATATTGCTATTATTACTCGCTTCAAAAAAGTGATTAAAACTCATACCGGGGATTAAAGCGCATAAAGTAATAACTAATACCGCAATCATAATTAAGAACAAAACACGGTTTAGCTTATCAACAACACCTGTTCCCGCAGCGACAATGCAACCAGCAAGTACAGTAAAGACAATCTGACTTTGTAACATTGATAGCTCAAAGCCAAAACCTGTCGTCAACTTCTGTAATAAATCACCGGCACCAATAATGTAAGCCATTAATAAGCAAACTAATAATGCATACAACAATCCATTAGTAATTACTTGACCACCTTTGCCTAATGTTTTTCGAGCGATGGTGTTCATGCCTAAACCACCACCTACTTTAATGCTGGCTTCTAATAATAATAAAGCGGCATACGTGGTACCACTCCATATAAGCAGCATTAATAAAGAACCAGATAACAAACCAAATTGTGCTAATACCATCGGTATAGCAAGCATGCCAGCACCTAGCGCTGTGCCCGCTATAATCAGCGAACTTCCTAATAATTTAGTATTCATATTTTTCTCTTTTCTTATTGTTAGATATAGCAATCCATATATCTATAAGCAGATATATGAGTCATAACCTATGATTTTTAATCAATAACAAGTGCGGTTACAGAGAACCGTTACTAAATCGAAAGCTAAAATAAGAGGCAGAAGAAAAGGCCATTACAGTGCATACCGCATCCAAGAAAAAAATATGCGATATTATTGATGAGGGGGGTTCATATTGGTGGTATTGCGTCATTATCGTACTCCTAAACGATGAAACTCAGTCTATTAGCTATATTCAGAATATAATGCCTGTTTCGGTCAAAACTACATGGTCAGCTAATAGCATCATACTAAAGCACATTGTTCAGGAATGGAATGAATGATTCTATTTCTGTTTCTATTCCATAAAAAAACCCAATCCAAAGACTGGGTTATGTTCATTCATCAAGATATCAACGAATTTAGACGCTTAATGTTGAATTATCATTCTGTTTTGGACTATTGCCAAAGCGGTTACTGCCTTCAGTGCTGTTTTGCACCATAAAATAAAGCAGCACTAAAATACCAACAATTGGAATTAACATAATCAATGCCCACCAACCAGTACGATCCTGGTCATGTAAACGACGGACAGTAACAGCCACTGTTGGGATAAAAGCAAAAGCCGCATATAATGCAGCTAACACGCCATAACCTTCCATCAGCGTGGGTAAATGTAGAGTCGTATCAACGAGATTACATGCCATGCTTATAAATGCGTTAATTAAAGTAAAAAACCAAAATTCTTTTCTGCGTGAACGCCCTTGAAATTGAGCATATTTACTAAGAACCAAAAAGTACCAATTCATTCTTTTTCCTTGTTAATATTAATAACGCTTAATGCGAACAACTTTCATTATTTCAAATTCTAAACCAGCCACAACAATGATATCAGCATAATAAGTCATATTAACTTTTGCACCGGTCAGTGTTTTATATTTTGACTTACGCTTAAACTTAAAAGGTACATTATAGCCATCTATCATCAACGAATGCTGTATCCATTCGCCATCATCCCGCTGAGTATGAGAAGACACGGTTAAACCATCACTATGAATTAATTGTTCATGCTTAGCAATGAGCTTATCGCTTTCCGATTTCATTGATCGTCCCCCATTATTAATGCTCATGTTAGATGCAAAAACAGAGAGCTAGGCTCTCTGTTTATTTTAATCGCTTAGGGTGAATATATTACTCTTAAAAAGGAAGAAATAAACCGGCTAACGTAGCACTCATTAAATTAGCTAAGGTTGCAGCAAAAATAGCCTTCATTCCCAAGCGTGCAATTTCGGGGCGACGTTTAGGTACGATTCCGCCTAATCCACCCATTAGCATTGCAATAGATGTTAGATTAGCAAAGCCACAAAGAGCAAAAGTAACTATCGCCTGAGAATGCTCACTCAGTTTAGCAATTGTTTCTGGCTTCATTAGCTCAGCAAACGCAATAAACTCATTAACAGCAATTTTAGTACCAATAAGACTCGCTGCAGTTGTTGCTTCTGACCATGGCACACCAATTAACCAAGCAACAGGTGCAAATAAGTAACCAAAAATCATATTTAAGCTTAAGTCATCAATACCAACCCAATGACCAATATGACCCAATCCACCATTCACCATGGCAATCAAACTGATCACTGCTAATAAACTTGCACCAACGGCCATTGCAATCTGTAAACCACTCAAAGCACCACGAGAAGCTGCATCAACTAAGTTAACTGGTTCATCTTCTTCACCGTCATCTTCCTCTTCCATGCTGTGTACACCTTCTGTTTGTGGCACGATCAATTTCGCCATCATCAATCCAGCAGGAGCAGACATAAAACTTGCCGCAATAAGATACTTTAACTGTACGCCAAGCCCAGCATAACCAACCATAGTACCACCAGCAACAGAGGCTAATCCGCCCACCATTACGGCAAATAATTCAGAGCGAGTCATACGAGCAAGGAATGGACGTACAACTAATGGTGCTTCTACAGAGCCAACAAAGATATTTGCTGTTGCAGACATTGATTCAGTACGAGTCGTACCTAGTAAACGTTGTAACAAACCACCAATACCGCGAATCACCCATTTCATGATACCGACGTAATATAATACGGAAATTAATGCTGAGAAGAAGACAATAGAAGGTAAAACATTAACTGCAAAAATAAAGCCTAATTTAAATTGAGCTAGTTGACCAAATAAGAATGATGTTCCTTCATGACCATAATCAATCACTCCTGAAACAGCGCTAGACACACTGTTTAGTACCACACGACCAACAGGTACATAAAGAATAAAAGCTGCAAAGACAACTTGAATGCAAAAAGCACCAAGTACACTGCGCCAGTTCACTGCTGAGCGGTTTTCAGAAAATAAAAAACCAACTGTAAAAATAGTAATTATACCGAGTAGGCCGACGAGATAATGCAAAGTCATTCCCCAATGTTTGGTGTAGTAAACGATTGCGGAAAGAGTGTATTCATAAAAAAAAGTGTGACAAGGATCAAATTGTTATAACAAACAACACTAAATTAACAAGTCATGGTTAAATTGCATGATTTTCAAGCTAAGCAAACGAAAATCATTAGATTAGTTCCTGTAAGGGATACTATTACCCTCAATGTTTACAATTTGAAACATTCAAAGCTAAATTTTAGCCAACCGTTTGCGTCTGATCGCTGTTTTTTACATCGTTACCATTTACACAAAATATTACCTGCATCGATATGACGTCGAATAAATTCAATGAATAGATTGACTTTATTCGGTAAAAATTTATGTCTTGGGTAAACGGCATATAACGGCATATGCTGGGTTAATTGCCAGTCTGGCATCAACCGAATCAACTTACCTTGGCGAATTTCATCAGTTAATAAGTATGTCGCTAAATAACCAATACCATTACCTGCAATCGTTGCATCTCGAATAGCATCAGCGGAATCAACACGGTAATTCCCCGTCACTTTAATGTCTTGATTATCATTTTGTTGACTAAAGCTCCAGACATTATCTTTACGCTCACGACTAAAATAAATAATACAATTATGCTCAGCTAAATCACTCGGCTGATATGGCACCCCGTGAGTCGCTAAATATTCAGGGCTTGCCACTAATACAAAATCACAATTGCTCAAATGCCGAGCCACAAACCCTTCGGGTGGAGAGTCCATGAACCCAATCCACAGATCAAGTTGCTCTGCGATTAAATCAACACGATGATCAAATAAACTCAACTCTAGGTTTAATAAAGGATGTTGTTCATGAAACTCGTTTATATAAGGAGCAACATGATTAGAAGCAAAAGACTGCGCAATACCTACTCTTAATAAACCTTGAGAATTATCCTCATTACCTAATAATTCACTTTCAGCTTCATTTATTTCTTCCACCACTTTTTCACAATGCTTAGCAAACAATCGTCCAGCATCGGTTAAAGCAAAAGAGCGCGTTGTTCGCTGCACTAACTGCACTCCCAGCCGTTGCTCAAGTTGCTGAATAAGTTTACTTACTTGGGTACGAGATATATCAAGTAACTGCGCTGCTTTAGTAAAGCTTTGTTGTTTTGTAAGTGCATTGAAAACAATCATTTGTTGTGCTTTTTTTAACATCTACAACCTTTATATTTATAAAAAATCTAGCAACAAAAATATACTGACGCTCATTTAATCAGTAGTACTTACTGTCATTTATAGTATATGCCAGCTCTTTTATTGGCTGAATATTAATTCTTTCTTTTACGTGGAAATATTCCCCTCTTTAAAAGTCCATTACGACAAACATCAGCATTTTTTACTACAACATTCATCGAGTGTTCAAACTTCTGAAACATTACTGTCACATAACTTTTCTACTCTTTGTCATGTTCATTCAAACCTATTGGCATTTTGCCCAACAAGAAAGGATTAGGAAAATGAAAACAAAGATTATCGGCGCAGTTGTTGTTGCAAGTTCACTTATAACGAGTTCTGCAGTGTTTGCTGGCGAGACTATCTCTGTTGTAGGTTCTAGCTCTGTATCTCCCCTCATGGAAGTTTTAGGTGAGACTTATGCGAAATCTAACGATGTTACGGTAGAAGTTCAAGGACCAGGGTCATCAGCGGGTATTCGTGTTGCACACGATGGTTCAGCAGATCTTGGTATGTCATCACGTAGTTTGAAAAAATCTGAAGAATCACCACAACTAAAAGAAGTTGTGATCGCACGAGATGGTATTGCTGTCGTGGTTAATAACAGCAACCCTGTTACTGATTTAACTAAAGAACAAATTACTGAAATCTACAAAGGTAACGTAACTAACTGGAATCAAGTCGGTGGTGAAGATAAACCTATCGTTGTTGCTACTCGCGATACAGCATCAGGTACTCGTGGTGCATTTGAAGATATTATGTCGCTAAAGAAAAAAATTAACGATATCAAAGTCTCTGCCATTTCACAAAAAGCACAAGTGGCAAGTGGCAATGGTCAATTAAAAACAACGGTTGCGAATAACCCTTTTGCTATCGGTTACATTTCACTAGGCTCGGTTGATAACACAGTAAAAGCACTTACCATTGATGGCCATAAACCATCGGTTGCTTCAATTAAAGCCGGTGATTATAGCGTTCAACGTCCATTCATTGTGGTTTATAAAGAAGGCCGTCCATCAAGTGAAGCATTGAAGTTTCTTACATGGGCACAATCCCCAGCAGCACAAAAAATTGTTGCAGAAAAAGGCTTTATCTCAGTTAACTAATTTTATTTTTAACGCTCAACAATTGAGTTGAGCGTTTTTGACTTCTCAGAAATAGGCAAATTATTAGTCTTTTTTCTGGAGTGTAGATTATGACCATCGCAAATATTGAAAAATCGATCAAGGATACACCGTTGCTAAAGTCGAAAAAACGTATTGACTGGCGTGAGTTGTTCTTTAAATACCTTTTTATGCTCAGTGCAGCTATCGGTATATTATCCCTCGTAACCATTGGCTACTTTATTTTCCGTGAAGGCTATGCAGCTTTTGCCTATTCTGGCGTTACTGGCATTATTTTTGGTACCGATTGGCTACCTCCAGCCCTTTACGGTATCGCACCGATGATTGTTGCTTCATTAGTCTCAACGGCAGGTGCCGTTATGATTGGTGTGCCCATTGGCGTATTAACTGCAATTTTTATTGCGGAAGTTGCCCCAAGATCTCTTGCTAATTTTATTCGCCCTATGATTGAGCTTTTAGCGGGTATTCCATCTGTTGTTTATGGCTTTTTTGGACTAGTTATTATTGTACCGCTGATTCAAGATATATTTAACGTGCCTGCGGGTAATACTATCTTAGCGGGAATCATTGTTCTTGCTGTGATGATTCTTCCAACTGTTATTACTATTTCTGAAACCTCAATTCGTGCTGTGCCTCGTGCTTATAAAGAAGGTTCTTTAGCACTTGGGGCCTCATCGATGTTTACTATTTTTAAACTGATTGTTCCTGCTGCACGTTCAGGCATTATGACTGGCGTCATTTTAGGCGTAGCGCGCGCACTTGGTGAGACTATGGCTATCATTATGGTTATGGGTAACTCCCCAGCTATGCCTGAAGGTTTACTTGAATCTGCTCGAACGTTGACTGCAAACATTGCTATTGAAATGTCTTACGCAACAGGGATTCACGCTAGCGCATTATACGCCACTGGCATTGTGTTACTGGTATTTATTATGACGCTAAACGGTGCCCTTCTTTATCTTAACCGTGAGCGAGCAAGGTAATTTCTAATGACTAACAATCACTCATTATCATCTCAACACTGCCGATTAGAAAATGCTAATCCTGCAGCTCAAAAACTAAAAGATCGTCTGTCGCTCGCCATTATCTGGTTATCGGCAAGCATTACTGTTGGCTTTTTATTATGGGTAATGTGGTACATCCTTAGCAATGGTCTTGCCCATGTTGATTGGGCTTTCATTAGCTCTAACTACACCACTATCGGTAAAGAGTCCGGTATTTGGCCAATGATAATTTCAACTCTATATATGGTCATTGCCTCAATTTCTGTTGCGGCACCATTAGGGATCATGACAGCCATTTATCTTACTGAATATGCAAAAGTCGGTAGCCGTTTAGTTAAAGTCATTCGTTTTTGCACTGAATCTTTAGCTGGTATTCCTTCTATTATTTATGGCCTTTTTGGTATGACCTTTTTTGTGGTTATTCTTGGATTTGGTTATTCCATTTTATCAGGGGCATTAACATTAAGTATTTTGATTCTTCCGGTAATTATTCGTACCACCGAAGAAGCATTAATGGCAGTGCCACAAACCTACCGTGAAGGCTCATACGGTTTGGGTGCTTCTAAAATTTATACTATTTGGCGACTTATTCTTCCTAGTGCTATGCCTGGAATTGTAACCGCTATTATCCTCAGCGTCGGTCGTGTTATTGGTGAATCAGCACCAGTATTTATGACTGCAGGCATGGTAGCGCGTATCCCTGAAAGTGTATTTGACTCAGGACGTACGCTTACTGTTCACCTGTACAAGCTAACGCAAGAGCTCTATACCGTACATGAATGGAACCAAGCTTATGGTACCGCGACAGTGCTCATTATTGTTGTTCTTGTTATTAACCTAATTACCAAGCTTATCGCTAGCCGTTTTAATACTGCGACTTACTAAATTCTGAGGATATAAACATGAACAAATTTAATATTGAAAATCTTGATCTGTTTTACGGTCAAAACCAAGCGTTGAAAAAGATCAACTTACCGATCCCTAATCGCCAAGTCACAGCACTTATTGGTCCTTCCGGTTGCGGTAAATCAACCTTGTTACGTTGTTTAAATCGTATGAATGATCTTATTGAAGGCGTATCAATTAAAGGCTTACTGACCATCGATAATGAAAATGTCTATGGCAATATTGATGTGGCTCAATTACGCATAAAGGTCGGCATGGTCTTTCAAAAACCCAATCCATTCCCAATGAGTATCTATGAAAATGTTGCTTACGGTTTACGTGCACAAGGCATTAAAGATAAAAAAACATTAGACACTATTGTTGAGCAATCACTACGTGGTGCAGCCTTATGGGATGAAGTAAAAGATCGCTTAAAATCACATGCCTTTGGCCTTTCTGGCGGCCAGCAACAGCGATTATGTATTGCGCGTACTATTGCGATGAAGCCTGAAGTAATATTAATGGACGAACCAACATCAGCGCTTGATCCTATCGCAACCAAAAAAATTGAAGATTTAATGGAAACCCTTAAAAAAGAATTCACTATTGTGATTGTTACTCACTCAATGCAACAAGCACGTCGTATATCAGATCGCACGGCATTCTTTTTAATGGGTGAATTAGTTGAACATGATGAAACACAAAATCTTTTTAATAATCCAGTAGACGATCGTACTCGTGGTTATGTAAATGGTGATTTTGGTTAAAGCTATATCTAAGGAATAATAATAGCGATGGTACAACTTGCCTCTTCTTTTTATGAAGGGGCTTTTTTTATTTAAACGACATATTTCGTATAAAAACAACCGTAACAACAATAAAATAAAACCATTGCAACCCTAATATTAAAGATGTATTTTATAGTTATGTTTTAAGAAGTCACTGACGTTAATCAAAGGAGATTCTCATGACGGCTATTCCAAGTGATTATGTTAATTATAAATCTACTCCTATTTTTACTCCTGAAAACATTCCGAAAATGTTTCTTCATCTTCATAACACACGGGCAGGTGTCTATGGCAAAATCTGCGTCCTACAAGGCCAATTAAAATTTTACGGTTTTAAAGATCAACGTGGTGATATCGAGCAAGAAATCGTTATTAATGCTGAGGAGGCTGCGATTAGTCCACCACAATATTGGCATAAAGTAGAATTTTTAACTGATGATACGCAGTTCCAAGTACGCTTTTACGCACAGCAGAACAGTCAAATCGTACGTAAAAATCTTAATGAACGTACATCTAAAGCATAATAATGCCATAGCACAGGCTTACTTCACTAAAATGTGAAATTAACTCTATAATGACAGTGTTTTAAATATTATAAGCTAGTCTTATCTATACGAACCAATCACTCAAGAGTGATGTATATTATAAGGCGTAAGAATGTGCTATAAATTACCTATAAATCATGTAGCCTCATGGATCAATGTACTAACATCAACTGATATTCCAATAAAATCAGTGGCGCTATTGATCGATAATTCGCCAGTGCATGATTTGTTTGTTGAACAATTTAATCATCGTGATATAAAAACATATCAACAAATAAAAGAGGCAAATCCAAACCGACTAATCAAACAGCTCATTAATAGTGACTGTAATATTCTTCTCGTCGACAGATCTAACTACCCGCAATTACGACAGCTAATACCCTCTTCTACACAACAGAATATTGTTATTGCTCTTACTCAAGAATCTTGGATGCCTGATTGGACATGGGCTTTTGCTCAATGTCATTTTTTATGTCAGCAAGACCTTCCGTAAGTGAATTAATAATAATGAAGTGTAATTTTAATGGTCATTTTTCTATATAGCATTGAATATCTATAGCCGTAAGCGCCGATTTAGCTATAATCTGCTCATATTTGTCTAACGACAATAAAAAGCCTGTTATCAATGACTGATAGCATCATATTTTTAATATCACCAGCAGGAGTTTATCGCAACATGCGCTTACTGGTACTAATGCTTATTTTCGTTTCTACGTTAAGTTTTGCGAATACAAAACCACAACTTGAAACACCACAACCAGAAAATGTGGAATACCAACAGCTTCAAAAACTTAATCTTGAATTAACGACGTTAGCCAAAGAAGCAACATCAACAACAGGCTCATCACTTGATGTAGTTCGCTTACAGTTACTTAATAAAAACAAAGAATTAAGAAAAACACTAACTGATTTAATTGATGATAAACAAGCGGATAAAAAACTTTTAGTTAAACAAGTAGAGCAACAAATAAAGTTTGCAGCCGATGCTGAAAAATTTCTACAAACGAAAGTTGAACGCGATCAAAAAGCGCTCGATAAAGCAAAAGACACAGATAAATTAGTGGCGTTAAAAGCCCTAACAGAAAGCCGTGATTTTATTATTCTTGTTCTTAATGAGGAATGGGAAAATTATCAGTGGATGGACCGTTTAGGAAAACCCCAACCTAATTCAATTCAAGCGCTTAAGAAAAATATAGAACATCGTTTAGACTTTATGTCGGCTTCGCTTACTTTTGGTAGTCAAGCACTAGAACTGAACGACAAGCAAATGAAATCAGCGACAGGTGATGAACTAAAAACATTACAAGTCACTCAAATTTTGTCGCAACGTCAAGTTGATAGTGATACTAAAAACTTAACCGATTTAGTAAAACTTGCTGACAATATGGGTATTGATACCGCTGAATATAAGCGCTTATTGTTTGAACAAACGGGTAACGTTACCGATGACTTACTAAATAGTAAGGTTATGTGGTCAATCGTGACATCATGGACTTCTGATTTTAGTTCATGGCTATTTGAAAACTTGCCACAGATGATCTTTAAAGTCTTTATCTTTATTTTTATTATCTTCGCATTTAAAACGTTAAAAAATATCGTTCGTAAAATGGTAACCCGTGCGGTATCGACTAAGAATTTAAAAATGTCGATGCTTATGCAAGAGTTCTTTATTTCAATGTCGGGCAAAATTGTATTTGCTATCGGTATTTTGATCGCACTCTCACAAGTAGGTTTAAACCTTGCTCCAATCCTAACCGGTTTTGGTGTCGCTGGTATTATCGTCGGTTTCGCACTGCAAGATACATTATCTAATTTTGCATCAGGTATGATGCTCTTAATCTATCGTCCATTTGATGTCGGTGATTTGGTCGAAGCCGGAAGTATTACAGGCAAAGTAAGCCATATGAGTTTAGTTAATACCACGATCAAAACATTCAGTAATGAAATTATTATCGTACCCAACAGTAAAATTTGGGGTGATATAATCAAGAACGTTACCCATGAAAAAGTACGCCGTATCGACATGATTTTCGGTATTGGTTATAGCGATGATATTGAAAAAACAGAACATATTTTACATGAAATTGTTGAATCCCATCCTTCAGTTTTACGTAGCCCAGAACCAACGATTAAGCTTCACACATTAAATACATCATCTGTTGATTTCATTGTTCGTCCTTGGGTTAAAACAGACGACTATTGGGATGTATATTGGGATATCACACGAGAAGTGAAAATGCGCTTTGATCGTGAAGGCATTTCGATTCCATTCCCACAGCAAGATGTACATTTACATATGGTTGAAAAAACTATTGAATCAAAAACTGCCTAATCACTAGCAGCACACCATAAATAGAAGGGCTCGTACTGACTAGCCCTTTTCTTTCCCCATCAATCATAGAAATATTTTTACTTAATTATCGGTTTTCTAGATAAGTCACAAATATATCTTTAGTAACAAATAAATCGACGTTATTAAGTAAGAAATAGGTATAATCACAACGAGCAAGTATTGAACTAATCTAAATTTTTATTCAAAATTTCCACTATTAGCATGGACATCAATGAACATGCTTTAAAAATAAGTGTCCATTATTTAGTTAAGCAAACTTTATTTTATGTTTGCACTTTTGCTCACTCATACACATTACTGTTCAGGAATAACTATAATGAAAAAGCGTTTATTATCAGCACTGGTACTCCCAATGATGTTAGCTGCATGTTCTACAACGGGTATTACTAAAACACCGCAACCAGTAACAAGCAATGATCTTGCTAATGGCAACTGGTCTTTAGTGCAGATTGATAATCAAGATCTTGCTCAACCAGAAGCGTCTCACGCGCCAACGCTTACACTAGCGGCCGATCTTGCGGCTAATGGTCATGCCGGTTGTAACCGTTATTTTGGTCAAGCTGAAGTAAAAGATGGTCAATTCCGTATTGAGAAAATGGGAATGACAATGATGCTATGTCCAGATAGTGAAATGAAGGTTGAACAAACATTCACGCAATCACTTTCTGATTGGAATAAGGTTAGCATTTCAGGGGATACCATGACGATGACTAACGCAAAACATACATTAACATTTGCTCGTGACATGGCTGCAACACCAGCAAAATAATCACCGCTTAATAAAAATAAGAGCTGTTTACATACTTTCGATAACAAAGAAATCTATGTAAACAGCTTTTTTATTATTCACAGATTATGCAACACTGACCTCGTAATACTTTTCACGCAGAATATGTGCCGCAGTGACCATATTCGTGAGCGCGGCTTCAGTTTCTGTCCAATTTCGCGTTTTTAAACCACAATCAGGATTGATCCATAAACGCTCAATCGGAATTAATGTCGCAGCTTTATTAATTAATGCCGTGATCGTATCAATCTCTGGAATATTAGGTGAATGAATATCATACACGCCAGGGCCAATTTCATTGGGGTAAGCAAACGCTTCAAACGCCTTGAGTAAGTCCATATCTGAACGTGATGTTTCAATTGTTATTACATCAGCATCTAACGCAGCAACAGATGCAATGATCTGGTTAAATTCGCTATAACACATATGAGTATGTATTTGTGTTTGCGAACCAGCGCCCGCAGCTGAAATTTTAAACGCTTTTACAGCCCAATCAAGATACTCTTGCCATTGGCTTTGTTTTAGCGGTAACCCTTCTCTTATTGCAGGTTCATCAATTTGAATGATTTTAATGCCGGCATCTTGTAAATCAGCCACTTCATCCCGTAAGGATAAAGCAATTTGATTTGCTATCGCTTTACGTGGTAAATCTTCACGCGCAAACGTCCAACCTAATATCGTCACAGGGCCGGTCAGCATACCTTTCACCAGTTGAGTCGTTAATGATTGCGCATATCGACTCCATTTCACCGTTATCGGTTGAGCACGGTAAATATCCGACACAATAATTGCAGGTTTTACACAACGGGAGCCATAGCTTTGTACCCATCCATATTGCGTTACGACAAAACCTTCTAATTGTTCTGCAAAATACTCCACCATATCATTGCGCTCCGCTTCACCATGAACAAGAACATCAAGTCCTAGACGATGTTGTCGAGTAATGGCATCTTGAATATGTATTTCTAATGCTTGGTTATAATCAGATTCACTGATCCGCCCTGATTTAAAATCACTACGTTGACTACGAATCGTCGTTGTTTGTGGAAATGACCCTATGGTCGTGGTCGGTAATAATGGCAACTGCAATGCGTGTTGCTGTTGAATTGCCCGTTCAGAATAAGGAAGATCACGTTCAGCCAATTGAGGAGTAATTGCTGCTGTCCGTTGCTGTACTTGCAGATTATTCACTCGCTTACTGCTCAAACGATCTTTTATACTAGAACTGTAAGTTGCACATTCTGCAATCGCTGCCAGATTGCCATCAAGTGCTTGTGCTAACAACGTAATTTCGCCACATTTTTGTTTAGCAAATGCTAACCATTGACGGACATCAGCATCAAGCTCAGTTTCACTGTCTACATCTATCGGGCAATGTAATAACGAACATGAACTCGCTAGCCACAGATTCGCTCCTAATTGTTGTTTAATCGGTTGTAAATGCGTCAGCCATTCAGCCAGATCAGCTCGCCATACGTTACGCCCATTGATCACTCCAGCAGATAATACCCAATGCTCAGGAATCGCCGCAGTTACAGCGGCTAATTGTGCAGGTGCTGCTGATAAATCAATATGTAAACCATCAACATTAAGCTGTGAAATTACGGCTAATTGGTGACTAATATCATCAAAATACGTCGTCAATAATAACTTAGGCCCACCATGTAACACTTGGTAAGCTAGTTTAAAACTCGCCGCCCATTCATATGGTAATTCAAGGGCTAATGCTGGTTCATCAATCTGTACCCACTCAACGCCTAAAGCCATTAATTTAGTTAATATTTGCTGATACGCTGTCAATAATCGCGGTAATAATGTTAAACGATCAAATCCTTGTTGTTTTTCTTTTCCTAGCCATAAGTAAGAGACCGGTCCTAATAAAACAGGTTTGACATTATGACCCGCTTTTTTTGCTTCAGCGACTTCTTCAAACAACTGTTGCCAACTAACATTAAAACTATCGTCTGCGGTAAATTCAGGCACGATATAATGATAGTTAGTGTTAAACCATTTTGTCATATCAGCAGCGGCACAGATGCACCCGGTTGGTGCTTTTCCACGCGCAACACTGAACAACGTATCTAAATCAGGCAAACCTTGTTGATGGCGGGTTGGAATATGACCAAGTAGCATGCTGGTACCTAATACATGGTCATACCAAGCAAAATCTCCAACAGCAACATAATCAAGCCCGGCTTTAATTTGATCATTCCAATGACGATGACGTAAATCATTTCCAACCTGTTTCAGTTGTGCTTGATCACTCTCACCTCGCCAATAACGCTCTTGAGCAAACTTTAATTCACGCTGTTTTCCGACCCTTGGATATCCAAGTATATGGGTGACCGTTTTTACTTCAGTATCCGTTTCATTTGATATTATTGTCATTGTTTATCCCTTCAATTAAAGATGTTATCAACTATAAATCCATATAAAAACAATGGCTAAGATGACATTGATTGAATAACACAGTGACGGACAACAACACTGACAACAAGGTGATTTATCTCATAATGATCATGAATTAATTTCACGTTTAAAGACTAGTAATTCATAAAATCCATCATTAAAATGGACATTTAGACGTCCAGATGTTTACAACCATCCATTAACAACGTAGATTAAAAAACAATCAATTTATACCGTAAATACTCAAGGATGGAATATGATTGAACTTAAGCATCTAAAAACATTAACGGTACTCAGAACAACAGGCTCACTCACCGCAACAGCTAATAGTTTATGCTTAACGCAATCAGCACTGTCTCATCAATTAAAAGATCTTGAACAACGTTTAGGCAGTCCGCTTTTTTTACGCAAAACACGCCCAGTACGCTTTACGGCAGAAGGTAAAGTACTCTTAGCTTTAGCTGACGATGTTTTACCAACAATACAAGCAGCAGAACAAGAATTAGCCAACACAAGGCATCAAACAGCTGGTCGATTACAGATGGCGATTGAGTGCCATTCTTGTTTTCAGTGGTTAATGCCCGCATTAAAACAGTACCAAGGATTATGGCCAGATGTGGATATTAATTTCTCGTCAGGGTTTAGTTTTGCCCCTATTCCTGCTCTGGCAAAAGGCGAATTAGATTTAGTGATCACATCCGATATTCAGCCACGCCATGATATTCATTATGAACCGCTGTTTGATTTTGAGATGTGTTTAATCGTAGCCCCACAGTCACCATTAGCCACTAAATCAAATATTGTTCCAGCTGATCTAGCTCACCAAGCCGTACTCAGTTATCCAATTCAACGTAACCGACTCGATATAGCTAAGCATTTCCTTCACCCTGCAGGTATTGAGCCATTATCATGGAAACAAGCGGACAACAGTTTAATGTTAATTCAGATGGTATCAGCAGGAATGGGGGTCGCAGCCTTGCCTAATTGGGCTGTTGATAATTTCGTGCAACAGGGGTTAGTAGTCAGTAAACCATTAGGTAAAGGATTGTGGCGACGTTTATTTGCTGCAGTGCGAGCTTCAGAACACAAACATCATTATCTAAATGCTTTTTTTGCAACGGCTAAACAACAGTGCCAGCAGCATCTGCAAGGTATTAAAACTGTTTAATACCTTGCATAAATTCCAGTGCTATTTATTTGAACTGATTATTCAATGGATCATAGTGATAACCTTGTTGAGCCATTTTGTCAGAAAGCTCTGTTTCACTTAATTCATAGCGAGAAGCTAATTCTGCCATTGAATGACACTCTAGTCGTAACCGCTCATTAACGATACCGATAACAATATGAGTATCCATACCAAGTAAATTATTGATTTCCATTATTCCCCCTTACGGCTTAATGATCACAGCCAACCTTTGCTCTATTTTATTAAGCATAGACGACTTATCTCTCTTTCTCCTTTCCATCAATAACAGATAAAAAAAGCCCTTACCTCAACCAAGATAAAGGCTCATAACACTTATAATTAAAGTATTAGAATAATGTTAATTGCATAATCGCAGAAAATGTAAGTAACGCTGCTGCGACTAATAACTGCCATTTATTGACAGTTTTATGTAATAAAATATGCCCTGACCACACCAGCATTGCAGCGACTAAACATAATAATGAAATAATAATCTCAACGGTATAAGGTGCTGTTGCCGCCTCTCCCATAAAAATCACTTTCCACACTAATAGCAACACTGAAACGATAGCGCTAATAAAGCCAACAAACGGTAAAATACGGTGAAAAGCCTGTAAACGTGTACGAGAGAACGTCAATAAAACATGAGCAAGTAAACTACCATACAATGCAGTTGCCACTAAACTAAGCAACACTTCGGGCATGTCCATCATTGGAAATATAAAAATCCAACTAACCAGCCCCAGTAAATCAGATCCATAAAGTGCCTTTAATGGTCCTGAATCTCGCGTTTTACTGGTTTTCACTTTGACGGTAAAGAATAACAAGCTCAATAAAGGCAGTACTGCCCATGCTTGACTAATGGCAGCGAGTAACCACCCAATAAGTAATACTGGTAGCATTTTATGCACTCGACCTCGTTGACCAGGGCAAATTTCCCCTTTAGTGAGTACTAACGTAAGAATACATTGAGCGCCAAGCAGTGCTGGAATTAAAAATGCGAGATAGCCGATCATAATAAGCATCAATTAAAAGAAAAGGAGCACAATTATACTCAAGTCACAGCAAGATGCGAATGAGAGCTTTCTATTAACAATTAACCTCCATAAATTGATTCGCAACTTATGCCAACCAAGACTTTATATTATCAAAACGACACTACAATGAACAAAAAGGAACGCAAAAATGTTCGTTCGCTCATTTATGTGCGATCGCTCACCAAACGTTATGTAATTTAATGGCATATTAACCCTATTAAAATAGTGGGCGTTATCAACGCTAATAATAAATTCAATAACGATAAGCGAAACGAACATGACGACTTGGTTAGAAACAGAGGTTGTGATCATCGGTGGTGGCGCAACAGGAACAGGAATTATGCGTGACTGCGCCCTGCGTGGTATCAAATGTATCTTAATTGAAAAAGACGATTTAGCCTCTGGAACAACAGGTCGCAACCATGGCTTACTTCACTCTGGTGCGCGCTATGCAGTAACAGATCCAGAATCAGCCAAAGAGTGCATCATTGAAAACCGTATCCTTAAAAATATTGCCCGCCATTGTGTTGAAGATACGCAAGGGCTATTTATTTCTCTACCCGATGATGATTTGCAATTTCAACAACAATTTATTAGCGCCTGCCAAAATGCCGATATTGACGTTGAACAATTAACGCCGCAGCAAGCATTAAGACTAGAACCTAACTGTAATCCACAGCTTATAGGCGCAGTAAAAGTCCCCGATGGTACGATTGATCCCTTTCGTTTAGCTTCTTCTAACGCACTTGATGCTATAGAACATGGCGCACAACTTTTTAATCACACTTTTGTCACCGCCCTTATTCAAGAAAATGGTGTCGTTAAAGGGGTTAAATGTTTAAATTTAAAAACTAATACCCACTTTGAAATCAGAGCCCAACAAGTGATTAATGCCGCTGGGATTTGGGGACAACAAATATGCCAATATGGTGATCTTAATATCACCATGTTCCCAGCCAAAGGATCATTATTGATCTTAGATTATCGAATTAATAACTTAGTGATCAACCGTTGCCGCAAACCTTCTGATGCCGATATTTTAGTTCCTGGCGATACCATCTCATTAATAGGTACAACATCTGAACGCATTGATTATAAAGATATTGATGACTTGCATGTCACTAGCAAAGAAATTGATATTCTCTTAAAAGAAGGGGCAAAACTTGCGCCAATCATGGCCAATACCCGTGTATTACGAGCCTATGCTGGCGTTCGCCCATTAGTTGCTGTTGATGGTGATACTAGCGGTCGTAATATTAGCCGTGGAATTGTGTTATTAGATCACGCTGAACGCGATAGCATGGACGGATTTATTACTATCACCGGCGGTAAGTTAATGACTTACCGCATGATGGCAGAATGGACTACCGATCTTGTGGCTAAAAAACTGGGTAACACCACCCCTTGTATTACTCATCAACAACCATTACCAGGTTCAGAACAACCTAAAACGATAAAGCACACCGCCAGTTTAGCTAAACCAGTTTACCAATCTGCTTACTACCGCCATGGTGAGCGTGCTGAGCAATTTTTAACTGATAGTAAAAAAAGCCAAGCCATTATTTGTGAGTGTGAAATGGTGACTTGCGGTGAAGTTGAATATGCTATCAAGCAACTGGATGTGCATAATTTAGTCGATTTACGCCGCCGCACTCGTGTCGGTATGGGCCCTTGCCAAGGTGAATTATGTTCTTATCGTGCTGCCGGTTTATTTGCTGAATACGGTAATACTGATGGTAACCATGCCAGCCATATTCTCAGTGATTTTCTTGAAGAACGTTGGAAAGGTATCAAACCTGTTTTTTGGGGAGATGCTCTGCGTGAAGGGGAATTCTCTTATTGGATCTATGAAGGTCTCTTTGGTGTGAGTGATATTCCTCCTGTCTCTAGCTCAATTAACACTGACCATCCACATTGTAAGGAAAAATAATGAAATTTGATAATATAATTATTGGTGGTGGTGTTGCTGGCTTAACCTGCGCTATCCGTTGTGCTCAAGCTGGACTCAAAACAGCCGTTATTGCGGCGGGTCAAAGTGCACTCCATTTTTCTTCAGGCTCTATTGATGTGTTAAGCCGTTTACCTAATGGCACAACAACACATTACCCATTTGATGAATTTGATACTTTATCCCATCAATCGCCACAGCATCCTTACAGTAAGTTAGGACTTGATGTTACTCGTCAAGCGATTGATTGGTACCAACAAACAATGGCAAATATTGGTATTAAACTACATCACCAAACTGATGATTGTAATCATTTACGCATTACACCAATGGGAACATTTAAAGCAACGTGGTTATCACAATCAACGGTCCATCCTTTTCCGATGTTTGATCCAGCTAAATCATTACGTAACTTGGCATTGGTAACTATTGATGGTTTCCGTGATTTTCAGCCTCAATTAGCTGCTGATAATTTACGTCTACTGCCCCACTTTGCTAATGTCAACATAGCTACTGCCGCTATTGCATTACCTGAAGCAGAATTAATGCAACGTAATCCGTGTGAATACCGTTCGATTGATATTTCTCGTGTTTTAGCTGATGACAATAAACTACAACATTTTGCCTTAGCAATGAAAAATACCATTGGTGAAGCTGATTTAGTGGTTCTTCCTGCCGTATTTGGTAACGGAACAGGTATTAAACTCATTAAAAAGCTGGAAAAATTAACAGGTTACACCCTATGTGAAATTCCAACAATGCCGCCATCATTACTTGGTATTCGTTTAGAAGACGCGATGAAAAGCTACTATAAATCCTTAGGTGGACTGATTCTTGCGGGAGATGAAGTCACTCATGGCGAGTTTGAAAATAACCAATTAAAACGTATCTTTACTCGTCACCATGGCGATATGCCATTAACTGCTAATCACTATTTACTCGCTAGTGGCAGTTTCTTTAGCCGTGGTTTACACGCTGAACGTCATCATATTGAAGAAGCCATTTTTGGACTAGACATTGCACCATTAATATCAACTAACCACCAGCACTGGTATCAACCACAGTTCTTCAGTAACCAACCGCATCAATTTCTAGGAATGGGGGTTGAAACTAATCAACAATTACAACCCAGTCTTAACGGTAAGGTTATAACTAATCTTTACTGTGCAGGGGCTATTTTAGCGCATTACAATCCGATCTTTGAAGGCAGTGGCAGTGGTGTTGCTATAAGCACTGGCTTTTATGCAGCCCAATCAATGATCGCCTTACACGATAAACACAGCTCAACCGCAATTTTTCCATCATTAGCAGAGGGCAATATCTAATGCTCAAGCAAGATACCAGTTTTGACCAATGCATTAAATGCACCGTATGTACCGTTTATTGCCCTGTTGCTAAAGCAAACCCTAATTATCCAGGTCCTAAACAGTGCGGGCCTGATGGTGAACGATTGCGGATTAAAAGTGCTGAATTTTATGATGATATGCTTAAGTTATGCACTAACTGTAAACGTTGTGAAACCACTTGTCCTTCAGGAGTAAAGATAGGCGACATGATTGCCGTTGCACGTAGTAAACACGCTAAACATGACCTCAATATTAAAACAATTCGAGATTTCGTGTTAAGTCATACTGATTTAATGGGTTCTGTAGCAACCCCTTTTGCGCCTATTGTTAATGCGATTACAGGCATGAAACCCGTTAAAAAGATCATGCATAAAACCATAGGCGTTCATGATCATAAAACATTACCTAAATATTCTCATGGCACATTCCGCCAATGGTATAAAAAGCACTGTTCGAATCAAACCCACTATCCACAACAAGTACATTACTTTCACGGTTGTTATGTCAATTATAATAATCCACTGCTAGGCCAAGATTTTGTAAAAGTCATGAATGCAATGAATATTGGCGTGCAGTTATTGGATAAAGAGAAATGTTGCGGCGTACCATTAATTGCTAATGGATTCTTCGATAAAGCAAAGAAAAACGCACTACTTAATACTCAAAGTTTTGAAGCTGTTGTTGAAAAGTATAACTCAACTATTGTTTCAACGTCTTCAACATGTGCCTTTACTTTGCGTGAAGAATATCCACATGTATTAAAAATTGATAATGCAAAAGTGGCCGATCGCATTGAGTATGTTACTCGTTTTCTACTTAAAGCCTTTATGAATGGTAATACTCCTAAACTAAAGCCTATTAATAAAAAAGTGGTTTATCACACACCCTGTCACCTTGAACGTACTGGCGGTAGTTTATATACCATTGAACTACTTAAAATGATTCCAGGACTAGAGCTTGAAGTTTTAGATAGTCAGTGCTGTGGACTAGCGGGTACTTATGGTTTTAAAACTGAAAACTACGATACTTCAATGAGAATTGGTGAAGATTTATTCCAAAAAATACGCCATGCCAACGCTGACTATGCGATCACTGATTGTGAAACCTGTAAATGGCAAATTGAAGAAAATGCAAATTTAACCACGATCCACCCGATCAGTTTGCTTGCAATGGCGCTTGCTGATTAAACATGACTTTACCAATCTTCTATTTTTGATAATACTAATCATATACGCAGTATTTCCCCCGATTAAATACTGCGTACTTTTATTTTTATCAAGGGTTAATTCGGGATCAGTTCATCAAAAATATAAGAAGTCATATTATGTTATACATCAAGCAACTAGGATTACTTTTTGTCACTCTCATTTTAAGTTGTTGTTCGTTTATGGCCATTGCCGCAGATAGCCATGAAACGATCCACTTTAAAACAGAGGCCACCAACGGTGAATATGTCGCAACAACAACGGGCTATGATGTCAATAACTATATTTTTTATGCCCAAAAAGGCCAGCATTTAAACGTTACTCTCGAGACCAAAAGCACCAAATTATGGGTAGTACTCTTAGACGAAAAACTTGAGAGACTTGCCGATTTAACCCCATTTTCAGCTAATCTTAATGACAAAGGCGAATATATACTACCCTACAGCGGTAAATACAGTGTCCGTATTGGTCAATACAGAGCCTTTGCTCGTCGAGGCGAAAGCAGCCATTATAAATTGATTATCAGTATTGATTGATTGTTATTAATTCGGCTGCAATTCTAAAACAGACTGCTGTTTCGCTTTAATTAATAGTCCACAACAAACAAACATCAGCATATATAACAAAGAGCCACCAATCACAACGGTCTCCCAACCACCATGTAGCCAACAATATATCAAGAAGAAACCGCCTAAACTGCCACCAATGTAATAGTGGACTAAATACAACGCAGTGGCGGTTGCCTTCGCAACTTTGGCATGCTGACTTACCCAAGCATAAGCTAATGAATGAGTAAAAAATGCACCAGAGCTTAATAATAATAAGCTAATAAATATTGTAATACGTGATTCAACTAACCCAAGCCACATACCTGCTAAACTTAAAATCCCGCCCAAAATCATACCTGATAATGGGCTATATTTACTCGCCCAACGCCCACTCAAACGCGATGTTATGGTACCACTGAGATAACAAAGGAAGATTAACGATGCCCAACTTAAAGGTAAATTAAACGGTGCTGCAACTAATCTAAAACCCGTAACTGAATAAAGATTAACAAATAACGCAAAATTAACCCCACCAATGAGCATCGCCAACCATAATATCGGTTGTTTAATATGCGCGACCACTTGATAAGCATGAATACTAATACGGTGGTGATGGTGAATAAAATGTTGTTGCGGCGGCAATAATTTAATCACAATAAGCGCCCCAATTAAGCTCATTGCTGCCATACCCAATACAGCCCAATGCCAACCTAACTGTTCCCCAATAATACCGCCATATAATCGCCCCGCTATTCCACCTAATGAATTAGCACTAATGTAGGCACCGACTGCTAACATTAAAGCTTTGGGGCTAAATTCTTCCGCCATATAAGCAACAGCAACGGCAACATAGCCTGCAACAGATATGCCCATAACAGCCCTAGCTATGGTGAGTGCAAACAAATCATGAGTGAACATCATTGCAATACCGACAATGGGCATCAGCAATAAACTGATCACCATAATAATACGTCGTCCAACAATTTCAGATGCAATTGCCCACGGAATAAGACATACCGCTAACATTAATGTGGTCGCCGCTAATACCCAATTAATTTGTGTTGCTGAAACTGAAAACTCGGTTGCCATTAATGGCAACATCGGCTGGAACAAATACAAATTACAAAATACGATAAAAGAGCCCAACGCCAATGCAAAACTGGTTTTCTTATAGGCCAATGTATTTGTTTCTATCATGATTTCACCATCAAAAAAGATCCATGTTTAGTACGCAACATCATTAACACCACAATGTTATATTTCATATGACTAAACATAACGTGACAAGACGATAGCAACAGCGCCATAATAAATAAAATATATAATTAATATCACTGTGATAACTAAAGACTATAGCTATGGATACTCGTTTACTGACTTATTTCACACAATTAGCCACAACTAAAAACTTTACTCGCGCAGCTGAACAATTACATATTGCGCAACCTGCTCTAAGCGTCGCTATAAAAAAATTAGAACAACAATTAGACCTAACGTTGTTTTATCGTAATGAACGTAAAGTTATGTTGACTCAAGAAGGTGAAGTATTACTGGTACATGCGAAACAAATTCTACAAAAAATAGATGACGCAACACTCGCAATGAAAGAGTTACGTGGGCTCGAAAAAGGAGAAGTCAGACTCGGTGTACCCAGTATGTTGGGATCGTATTTTTTCCCTCAAATATTGATGGGGTTTAAAAGTCACTATCCAAATTTAAAATTGACCATTGTTGAAGCAGGAACGCAATCCATTCGACAAATGCTAATTGAAGGTGACTTAGATTTAGGGGTTATTATTAATTATGACGTCCCTGCAACTTTAGCTATCGAGCATCTTTTACGTTCACAAATGGTCGCTGTCGTCAGTGAACAACATAACTTTGCTGCGAAAAAAAGCCTAAGTTTTGATGATTTTTTTGGACAAGAATTAGTCGCATTTAAGTCAGGTTATTTCCATCGTGAAATGTTAGATCATGTTTGCGAACAGCATAATTTAACGCCTAAAATTTCATTTGAAACCAATTTATTACCAATGATTTTGCAAATTGTACGTCATGATTTTGCAATTACAGCTTTGCTTGAATTAGTCACAGATCACGAACCGCACCTTATTCCTATCCCCTTTTCAGACCCCATCCAATTAGACCTTGCAATGGCATGGCGCAAACAAGGGTATCTATCTCTTGCCGATAGAGCTTTCATTGAATATGTAAAGCAACAATGCCAATAATAGCTAGATAAATGCAAAAAAAATGCAACTTACTTAGCTAAATTTAACAGATAAAAAACAGTTAACTGCTAGTTTTTATTTAAAAACCAAACCAAACCATTAACATTATCAATAAAAATATGGATGAGATCATATATTGATCGGTTAACAGTCGTTCACAAACCTTTTTTTCGCTACATTACGCACGTAATTTATGTAAAACATGCAGATAAATGTAATAAATACACATTTTTTGATTTAAGAAAAGGAATTTCCATGACGGAATTATTAATTGGTTTGGTGATCACCATCGCTGTTGGTTATTACATAGTAAAAGGATATAAAGCCGCAGGTGTACTGCTTGTTGCTGGTATTCTTTTATTAATTTTAGCAGGATTTTTAGGCCATACTGTATTACCAAAAGCTGTTACATCAACCGGTAATTTACTGACGGATTCTCTTGAATATGTCAAGTACATGCTGCAATACCGTAATGGTGGTTTAGGTCTGCAAATTATGTTGCTATGCGGCTTTGCAACGTACATGACACATATCGGCGCAAACAACGTTGTAGTAAAACAATTTTCAAAACCTCTTTCTTTTATTAAATCACCTTATGTTCTATTAGTTGCGGCTTATATTGTTGCATGTTTAATGTCATTAGCTGTGAGCTCTGCGACAGGTCTTGGGGTGCTATTAATGGCAACCTTATTCCCAATGATGACCGCAATGGGTATTTCTCGTCCCGCAGCGGCAGCAGTATGTGCATCACCAGCAGCTATCATCCTATCGCCAACCTCTGGTGATGTAATTGTAGCAGCTGAAAAATCAGGCTTACCGTTACATGTTTTTGCTGTAGAAACGGTATTACCTGTTTCTATTTGTGCCATTATCGTGATGTCAGTTGCTGCCTTTTTCTGGAACAAATACCTTGATAAGAAAAACAACACCCCGATGGAAAAGTTGGATATATCTGAAATAGAAGTAAAAGCACCCGCTTATTACGCTATTTTACCCTTCTTACCTATTGTTGGTGTTTTCCTGTTTAATGGTGAAACCATTCCAGGTCTGAAATTAGACATCTACACTATCGTAGTACTTTCAATTGCTATTGGCGCTGTTGTCGATTTCCTAACAAGTCGTTTTAATGGCAAGGAAACCCTTGAAAACCTTGAAGCTTGTTACGCAGGTATGGGCGATGCTTTCAAAGGCGTGGTAATGTTATTGGTTGCTGCAGGTGTATTTGCTCAAGGCTTAATGTCGATTGGAGCGATTGATAACCTACTAGCTCTTGCTGATAAAGCAGGCGCAGGCGGCGTGGCACTGATGCTATTATTAACAGCATTAACTGTTGCTGCAGCAATTGCAACAGGTTCAGGTAACGCACCATTCTATGCCTTTGTTGAATTAGCACCGCAGTTAGCCATTAAACTTGGTTTAAGCCCTGCATTCTTAATTATTCCAATGCTACAGGCATCAAACTTAGGTCGTACGATCTCTCCTGTTTCCGGTGTTATTGTTGCAACATCAGGTATGGCACAAATCAGCCCATTTGAAGTTGTTAAGCGTACGGTAGTTCCTGTTATTTGTGGCCTCGTTACCGTGATTATTGGCACGATGATATTAGTCCCTATGTACGCTTAATCATTGTCACAACGTCATCTACAAACAAAGCCCACTGATAATATATTCTCAGTGGGCTTTTTATATTGCAGCACTTATTTTATTAGCCATTTTTTATGACAGGCAATAACGAATAAGTACCCCTTATAACGCAAATGGCGTAAATTTTAATTGATATAAAGACTGCTTTGATACTTGTTGATTCACATCGTCGAGAGACTGAATAAACAATAAAAGAGATGTGATTAATTGATACGTTTTATCCCTTTGATCTTGAGTAAATTGGCCATATGGTGACGGTAATTTACCTTGATAGTCCGATAATTTATCCTGTAAAGCAGTTAACTTAGAGGCATGTAGTGTTGACATATTTTCACAGATCATCGTAACCCCAGTGATCGCAATAAGTTCCTGAAGACACTCAACAATAAATAGATTAATACTTTCATTGTATTGCGTTACTTGCCATTGCTCATAGCTATCTGTAAATGACCGATAATAAAAGCACGACCGATAACCCAAATTAAGTAATGTAGTTACCTGTTTTTTATCGACCTGTTCATAGTTTGTCCAGTCGATTTTTGTACTCGCCATTTCGGCAAGTGAAACTGCTTGTACTGGTGTTGATATACGCAATGAAAACAGTTTATTTGACTTTTTGTCAGCCAGTTTTTTTAATCCAAAATGTAACCGAATTCGAAATTGACTGAGTTGTCGTAAAAACACATATTCAGGCTGGCTTGAATAAACTCCATTATAAACCCAAAAAATAACTAATAAACCTATCGAGAGTAGCGTAATAGTTAACAATGAGGTCTCTACACTATACGTCGGCACTAATTGAATTGCACTGGTTGTCATTAACATCAGGTTTTGACAGCCTAATAGCCGATGGAATACTTGTTGAGGTTGATTAAAATAAAACCAAAGAACGAAAACATTAATAAAATAAAATAATCCTAATTGCCAAATTTGGCTCAAGTGAGGCAGGATAAATATATATTGCAATAATGCTAAAACAGACCAAACAATCATGTGCATTAATATATAACGAGGACTCACAAAAGGTAACGATAAAGCAACACTGCCAAAAATAAGACTAAACATGACTATCATTACTCCCCCTTGCATGGGAATAAAAAGCCACAATCCAACACTTATCCAAAAAATAACGAGGATCTTAAAAGCATTAATAAGCCGTTCTGAATCTAAAGAAATATTAAACAAAGCAGATGGCGCTTTCTTCGTTATTTTTATCTTTGATGGACTTTCACTCAAAATTGCTTGAGTTAAATGTTGGTATATCGACGCTTGTAGCGCATCCATCTTCACTAAGTTTTGTGCCAACATCATTAATGCGCCATGATATGACTTTTCATGATTAAGCAATGATGGTAATGAAAAATGGGCCACTAATAAGGTATTTGCAGCCATATGCTGGCGAATACAACTATTGGTTGCTTGTGGATTTTCAACGACATAAGTTAATAATGTAATTGTATTTTCATATCTATTTTTGAGCGCTGTTAATGCTACGATTAACTGTTGCTTTTGTTCTGTAGTAAACCGTTCTTCAATAAGATTAATCGCTTCAGATAAATGTCCACCAAGTAGAACCCACTGATTTTGCTCATCTCTTATTGTTTCCCATATAGGGAACTCACTGTTTATTTGATAACTATCACTTTTCGCCGCTTGCAGTAAATCATCGATACGAGCTAAATATTTTAAGCTATCACTCCAAGAAACATTACGGCTTAACATTTCATTTGATTGAATATCTATAATCGCTTGTTCTATCTTTTCCTGCTTAATCTTAGCATTATTTAATAACGTATTGAGCAATACAACGCGGCTTGATACTGGACTGAAAATACTAAAAACAAAACTAAAGCAAATGACACCAAGAATAGTCTCTTGAAGCCTAAGCGCCGCAATATTAAAAGTTTGTTCTGCTGATAATTTTCCCATCACAATAATTATGCATGACACCATCACCCCAATGGTCCACGCATAACCATTTTTAGGATTCGTCTGTTGATAAATACAAACGGCAATAATCAAAGAATAAGCCAGTAATAAAGCCAACGGATGCTGAGCAAATAAATCAACTAAAACAAAAGCAATAATAACGCCAGCAAATGTGCCAATAATTCGGTGGCGACCTTTTTTTAAAGAGTGTCCATTGGTTTCCGTTGCAGCCATTACGATCACTGCGAAAGCGGCCCAATAAGGCTTATTCCACCCCAAAGCTAAAGCTATGACGATGGATAGCGTTAAAGCTGTAGCAACTTTTAATGGCATTACCCAGCGTCTTGCCGTCATATCATTTCCTTAACCATTTTAATTAAACTCTGACTTTGTTGTTTTTTATGAATAACAATAGAAGCCGATGAACCTATACGAAATTGAATGTCATCAGGAATATGATCTAAACGAATTTGAACTGGAATACGTTGAGCTAAACGGATCCATTGAAAGGTTGGACTCACATTTGGCAACAAAGAAAGCCCAGTACTACCGTTTTGGTGAGCAATACCATAACCAATACTTTCGACAACACCTTTTAAAGATTGGTCGCCATATGCCATTAATGTCACTGTCGCTTTATCGCCAGCAGCGACATCTTTAATATCCGTTTCTTTAAAAAAGCCTTCAATCCAAAAACTATGCTTATCAATAAGAGCAACTACAGGTTGGTTAGCAACTACTTGAGTACCAATATTTAGATTCAGATTAGTAATATAACCATCAACAGGTGCCGTAACCTTGGTAAAACTTAAATCTAATTTACTTTGATCATATGCGGCCTGAGCAGCTTCAACGCCGGCTTTAGCCAGGGTTACTGCAATTTTCTGTTGCACTAATGTCATCTCAGAAATTGCGCCCGGTTGGCGGTGTATTAATTCACGCTCACGCGTCGCTTCATCTTGTGTACGTTGCAATTGTGCTTTTGCCTGATCCAAGCTACCTTTGGCTTTTTCTACTGCTATTTTATAAGGTCGAGGATCGATAACAAAAAGCACTTTGCCTTTTTTTACTTCACTATTATCTTTTATATTTAAAGCAATAATTGGACCGGTAACGCGCGGAGTAATTTGTACAATCTGAGCACGAACCAAGCCATCTCGTGTCCACGGATTTATAATATATTGTTGGTATTTCCAACCAATCGCAGCAAGCGCAACAATGACGAAACTACTCGTAATAAATAGGCGTTTAAACATGGTTATCTCTATTATATTCAATTGACCACAGAATATTTTAACGATTTCTTAATATCGCTTGAAATCATTATGACGGGAAAATAAACGTACTAATAAGTACGGTGTAAATAACTGCAATCGATAACTCAACTAATGGAGGGTTTGATACATATCGATACCATTTAACTGTATTAAAAATACGCACAGTTAAAGAGGTACAAATAATGGCAATAAAACCTGAAATCAGAAGAGGCGGAAAATAAATTTCTCCGATAGCAATCTCTTTAGGTACGAGATTTAGCATGGTTGTTATCCGTAACTGTAAGTTTATATAAGTAATAAAAATTTCATTTACAATAGAATATGATGATAGTCATATTATTGATTTGGATAAATATACGAATATGGAATACAATCGCAACTGTGAGTTTCTAATAACATAAATTACCACCAGCTTTTGTTAGGAATAGTCCATATGGATCGTATAACAAGTATTGAGATTTTTGTCAGAGCGGTTGAACTAGGTTCATTTGCAGCAGTAGCAGAAGAACGTGATATCAGTGCTCAAATGGTAGGCAAGCATATTCATGGATTAGAAACATCATTAGGTGTTAAATTACTTGCTAAATCAACACGTTTTCAATCTCTTACAACTGCAGGTGAACAGTTTCATTTACGATGCATTAATATTCTATCGGAACTAAAAGCTGCCCAAGAAGACATCTATCTAGATCTCAATGAACCAATCGGTAAATTAAAAATATATTGCGGCGTAAACTTGGGTATTAGCCTACTCTCCCCATTATTAGGTAAATTTATTCAACAATATCCCCAATTAGAAATTGACCTAACATTAGATAATAATCCACCAGATATTTATCGTGATGGTTATGATGTTATTTTTCATGACCGCATTGAGGGATATGAGTTTTTAGTCGGCCATCAAATTTGTAGCTACGATATGGTCGCATGTGCGACACCTGAATATTTACAACAACATGGCACACCACTAGAGCCAAAAGCATTGGAGCATCACCAATGTTTAAGACACACAACAGCTTATCATGCCCATCGTTGGTGCTTTAAAAATGCCGCTGGTGATTATTTTTCACCGCGTATTTCATCTCGTTTTACAATCAATAGTGGCCAAGCCATGCTAGCGGCAGCAATGGAAGGCGCTGGAATTACAATACAGCCGAACTTTCAAGTTCAAACCGCGTTAGCTTCAGGAATATTGATACAAGTTCTAGCAGATTATCAATTACCCAAAATTGAACTTTTTATGCTTTATAAACCGTCATTACGCCAAACGTCTCGATTAACGTTGTTAAACAATTTTCTACAAAGTGAACTAAACAACCCATTAAATATTAAGTAATTTTTCAGATTAATAATAAATAGCTCAATAGCAAATCATTCTATATAAGCCTAAGATTGATCTGTAACTAAGCTATAAATATTCCACCGCTTAATTAACCAGCACGAAGTGCAAGTAAAGCAGGTAAATCATAAGGCGGTTGGTATAAACAAAAATCAACGACTTTAGTATCAACCGCTAAAATTGACATACGATCAGCAAGTTCATTACCTTCAATACCGACATGACCATTGACATGGTGAATCACAAGCTGTGACTTTACTGCTTGATAACGGGCAAACATTTGTTGAATTAATACTAAGTTTTTGATTTCCCCTCCCGCTTTTTTCCAGCCATTTTTTTGCCATGTTATCGCCCATTGAGTAATACATTGAATCGAATATTTTGAATCACAAAAAATCGCTACTGTAGCCCCTTGTGTCAAAGCTTGTTCGGCTAAGATCAGAGCCTGATTAAGTGCATTTAACTCAGCGGTATTATTGGTTCCCATTGGCTCATATAGACCGTACCATAACTCACTTAGTTGATTATTACGGTATAACGCCAATCCTGATCCCGCTTTACCAGGATTAGGATCACAACCACCATCAGTGAAAATTTTAATTTCCGCTGTTAATGCATGAACTTGTTCACTGGTTAATGACCCTTTACTTACAGTGGTGCGTTTTGTTGATGTTTTTTTAACTTGTGGTGATGAACCAGAAATCTGTGCAGGTTTTCCAAAAGCCGCAACGGCTTCAGCTTGGGTTGGAAATGATTTATATCGCGCCCCTGCAAATTTATCTACTTGCTGCTTACAACTTGCCCAGTCACTATAAACACCAGGCTCACGACCGCTCCAAACAACATAATATTTTTTGGACACCATTTTCTCCACACTCTCGTTAATATCGTACTGATTGCTCAAACGAACCTACATACTTGGTATTCTAAGATTCTACCACTAATGCACCCCTCTGATTATGCTAAGATAAACACCATTATAAAAAATACTCGCATTCACCGTCGATTGTGTTCTCAAACCAATGACGATATCGAGCCAGTTACATTTTTATTCACCGGTGAGTTTGGAGTTCCATTTTGAGCCATAAAATACGCTTGGACATTGCTAATGGCATGTCACAGCTTGGGATTAATGTTCAACCACAAGACAGCATATCAACTGCTATATTCATGGTACTTTGCTGCGTGGTAGCTTTCTTAGCTTACGTCTTCGTTCGCTGGGGCTTGCTTGCCATATTACGATCTGCCATTAAACGTTCTCAAGCAACATGGGGACACGTTATGGTACGGCATAAAGTCTTTGAAAAACTATCATTAACTATCCCGGCAATGGTGCTCAACCTTGTTATTCCACTAGTATTAGATAAACATGCGATCCTCAGTAGCTTTATTGACCGTACGTTAAGTTTATGGCTAATTATTGTATTAGTAAGAAGTACTTATGCATTTCTTGATGCATCAAATGACATGGCTGACATTAATCAAATAAGTCGTAATTTACCAGTAAAAAGCTTTGTTCAACTATCCAAGCTCATCATCTTTTTTATCGGATTTATTATTGCAATCTCCGTACTCACTAATCGCTCGCCAATTTACTTTTTAAGTGGCCTAGGTGTCGCAACAGGTTTAGTATTATTAGTTTTCCGCGATACTATTTTAGGCTTTGTTGCGGGTATTCAATTATCGGCAAACCAGATGGTCAAGGTCGGTGATTGGATTCAAATGGACAAATACGGTGCAAACGGCAGTATTGATGAAGTTTCCTTAACAACCGTTAAAGTAAAAAACTGGGATAATACCGTAACTAATATTCCAGCTTATGCCCTAGTACAAGATTCATTTATTAACTGGCGCCAAATGCAAGAATCGGGTGGTCGCCGAATTAAACGCTCCATCTTAATCGATATTGACACCATTAAATTTATTGACGAGCAGCAACAGCAACAATTATCAACTATCCCTTATGTGGCTGATTTTATCGCAAAAAGAAACGCAGAAATTGTGACAGGTGATGCTCATGCACTTCAATTAACCAATATCACTGTCTTTCGAGCTTATTTAGAAGCTTACTTAAAACAAAATAATAAAATTCGCCAAGACATGACTTTTCTCGTACGCGAATTAGAGCCAAGTGCGCAAGGATTACCCGTTCAAATTTATGTTTTTGTTAATGATACGCGTTGGGCTTTTTATGAAGCAGTTCAATCCGATATTTTTGATCACGTATTAGCCATTTTACCCCAATTTAATCTCGCGGTTTATCAAAGCCCTGATGGTTCAGATGTAAGAAGCTTACAATCTAGTATCGCAGCATCTTAATGTCTTCCCTTTTGACGTATTGGATGAGTATTTTTCTCATTTAATGCGTCTTTATATTACAAAAAAATCATTCATATTAGCGCGCCCCATCACACAATAAATGGCTATAGTTAAAAGTCGAATAACGATTTATTAAAAACTTTGTTTAACATCAAGATTTATAATCACTAGCCAGCCTTTTTATGAGCCGCTATAATTCCCGCCTCAAAATATAGAGGTCAAAACATGCACACTAAAGTAACACCTATTGATAGCTATCCTAAGTATTGGGCTGAATGCTATGGCACAGCTCCATTCTTGCCGACATCCAGAAAAGAGATGGACGCTCTCGGTTGGGACAGCTGTGACATTATCATTGTTACTGGTGATGCCTATATTGACCATCCTAGTTTTGGTATGGCCGTGATTGGGCGATTGCTTGAATCTCAGGGATTTCGCGTTGGTATTATTGCGCAGCCTAAATGGGACAATAAAGACGATTTTATGGCATTGGGTAAACCAAATCTTTATTTTGGTATTACATCCGGCAATATGGATTCAATGATCAACCGCTACACCGCTGATCGCAAACTACGTAAAGATGATGCTTACACCCCAAATAATGAAGGTGGCAAACGTCCAGATCGCGCAGTATTAGTTTATTCTCAGCGCTGTCGTGAAGCTTATAAAGAAGCGCCTATTGTTTTAGGCGGTATTGAAGCGAGCTTACGCCGTCTTGCACACTACGATTACTGGTCAGATAAAGTCCGCCGTTCAGTGCTAATGGATGCTAAAGCGGATATTTTATTATTTGGCAACGCTGAACGAGCACTGGTTGAAGTCTCACACCGTATTGCTAATGGCGAAGATATTAAGTCATTAACTGATATTGCGGGCACGGCAGTAATGATCAAAGATATTCCTGAACGCTATCAGGAAATTGATTCATCACGCATTGAAAAGCCTGGCCGTCCAATGGTAATGCAGAATCCCTATGCCACTGAAGAAACGTGTGCTTCTAATAAAGAAGAAAAAGAAAAACAACCACAAGTTATTCACGTTCGTCCATCACGCCATGATGCTGAAAATACAGTAGTACGGTTACCATCATATGAAAAATTAGCAAATGATCGTATTTTATACGCACACGCTAGCCGAGTAATGCACCTAGAAACTAACCCTTATTCTGGACGTGCATTAATCCAAAAGCACGCTGATCGTGAATTATGGATCAACCGTGCCCCTATTCCATTGTCGACGGAAGAAATGGATTTTGTGTTTGGATTACCTTTTGCTCGTGTGCCTCACCCAAGCTACGGCAAAGCAAAAATCCCTGCATATGATATGATCAAAACCTCAGTTAATATCATGCGTGGTTGTTTTGGTGGTTGTTCTTTCTGTTCTATTACGGAGCATGAAGGTCGTATTATTCAAAACCGTTCTCAAGAATCGATTCTTAATGAACTAGAAGAAATTCGCGATAAAGTCCCTGGTTTTACTGGTACTATTTCCGATCTAGGAGGTCCAACGGCGAACATGTATCGTCTTGGTTGTTCAGATCCTAAAGCTGAAGCTAACTGTCGCCGACCATCATGTATTTTCCCTAAAATCTGTGAAAAGCTAAACACTGATCATAAGCATTTAATTGATTTATATCGTAATGCTCGTAATGTTAAAGGCATTAAAAAGATCATGATCGCCTCAGGCGTTCGTTATGATTTGGCCGTAGAGTCGCCAGAATATGTGCGTGAACTTGTTACTCACCATGTCGGCGGCTACTTAAAAATAGCACCAGAGCATACCGAAAAAGGCACGCTTGATCTGATGATGAAGCCAGGCATGGGCACCTATGATCGCTTCAAATCAATGTTTGAGCAATACAGCCAAGAAGCAGGTAAAAAACAATACCTTATTCCTTACTTTATTTCAGCGCATCCAGGCTCAACTGATGAAGATATGTTGAACTTGGCGTTGTGGCTTAAACAAAATGATTACCAGTGTGATCAGGTACAAAACTTTTACCCATCACCGATGTGTAATGCCACAGCAATGTATCACTCAGAAACAAACCCGTTGAAGAAAGTGAAATACAAAGGCCGTGAAGATTTATTTGTCGCTAAAGGTGAACGTCAACGTCGCCTTCATAAAGCACTATTGCGTTACCACGATCCACTAAACTGGCCTCTAATCCGTGATGCGCTAATTACCATGGGTAAAAAGTATTTAATCGGTAACCGCCCTAATTGTTTAGTGCCAGACGCTGGCAGTGAAGCAGAAATGACACCAGCTGAACGTCGAGGTTCAGGTCGTCACGGTTCTAAACGTTTTGCAACCAAGAACCCGAATCAACCGGATATTCGCACTGATGGTAAACGCCCTCAGAGTAATCGTAATGGTAAGCCCGTTACTAATGGAAAACCACAGGCGAACAGCTCTCGTAATGGTAATACGGCTAAAGCAGGCACTAACAGTAACCGTGGCGGCAGCAATAATAATACGACCAATACGAGTAATAATCGCAATGGTAAACCAGCTCAAGCAAGTGGCCGCCCAGCAAATCGTAATGGCAAACCTAGTGGTCAACGACCAAATGGAAAGCCAACACGTAGTCGTACAGGTGCTTAATTCGTACTGAATATAAAATGCTAATGATTTAAGAATAAACGCCGTCTTTTTTAAGACGGCGTTTTTGTTTTACAAATATCTAACTTAATGTTATTCCTTTGGAAGATTTATTATGTACACTAATCGAAATATAAAAAACACAAAGAATTAGTAACGTCTTATTTTCCATTTTTTAGGGATAACCCATTATTGTGAGATGTATTTATACTGTTTGCCTTACTTCTTCATTATTCATAGCAAGTACAGCTAATGCTGGTACATCTCCAGATTATGATGCTTGCCTGCTAAATGCCGTGAAAACGGAAAATGGTACGCTAACATTAAATGACATTCGCTCTCGCTGTTCTAAGAATATAGCTAAAGCCGCGCCTGTCACGATTACAGCCCCTTCACAATCATCACCATCTCTTATGTCTCAACGTTTACAAGATGAGCGTGATACTGCTTTAAATCGTTTTGTAATAACGCCACACCGTATGAATTATTTTCTCCCTATTGTTATGTCAGACAGCATTAATCATGACGCTTATAAAGACAGTGAGTGGGGAGGAAAAATGAAAAATGCGGAAGCCGAATTTCAGATAAGTTTTAAAACACCGCTAAGTTATGATGACTTACTGATTCATAATGATGGTTTATTTGCTGCATTTACATTGAAATCATATTGGCAAGTGTATGCTGAAGATATCTCACGTCCATTTAGAGAAACCAATTATCGCCCTGAATTATTTTACCTCGCACCAACACCTTGGACACCTTTTGAAGCAAATACATGGGTAACATTAGGCATAGAACATCAGTCTAATGGGCGCACTCAAGGGCTATCACGTAGCTGGAACCGCATTTACACCGATTTGATTGTTGAAAAAGGTAATTTTGTTTTTTCTGTGCGCCCTTGGTGGCGTATACCTGAAGATAAAAAAGAAGATCCGTTATCACCTAAAGGTGACGATAACCCAGATATCAGTGATTACATGGGACACTATGAACTCAATGCTGTCTACAAATGGCAGGATTACGAATTCAGTTTTACTGGGCGTCAAAACTTTTCAACTCACAAGGGGTATGGTGAACTGGGCCTGACTTTCCCTTTGTGGGGTAAATTACGAGGATATACTAAATATTCAACGGGTTATGGTGAGAACCTCATTGATTATAATCATAAACAACAACGCTTAGGTATCGGTGTTGCGTTAACTGATGTGCTTTAACGAAACAATTCAAACCCAATAAAAATGATCGCAGCAGAGCCTAGTACGGCTACTAATCCCGTTACTATCTGGTTTTGCTGCGATTTAGATAGATACCGAATAACCCAATAAGCGAAAGCTAATAATCCAAAAATAACCAATAACTTGAACATTCTGCACTCCTTTAGCTTGAACTGACACTTTTGTACACATTGACACTATAATGATTTACGGCTATTACTTTCTGATCTTATCTATAAAGTGTAGGTGGTTATCCCAATAAAAATAGCACCTTTGAGTGCTATTTTGACTATGGTTAAGCTTTGATCGCAATTACATTTTAAACATAGGTATATTTTGTAACTGTGGAATTATTTGTTGAAGTTGTTGTTCTTGCTTTGCTAACCCTTCAATTGAACCACATAAATCATTAGCTTTCACTTTCATTTCACCACTATGCTGAGTCACGGTATCAGTGATCTGGGTCTTTAGCTGTGAAAATTTCGTCTGCATCTGACTAAAATCCAAATTACCACTTTTCATTTCATCAGCTAGTGCTGCCAATACACTCGAGATCGATTCGACAGTCACTTGTTGCATTGCATTTTCAAATTCAGTTTTCCACGTCGTATCCATACTAGTAAATACATCAGCAGGCATCACAAATTGACCTTGCTGATTATAAAATTTATGCTGTGCTTGTTCACTTAATTGATTAACGAGAACTTGAACTTTTGCAAATGCTGTTTGTGAGTCAAAACTATTTGATACATCTTTCAGTACTGCTAAAGCTAACTCAGTTCCTTGCTGAGCTAATGCCGCCATTTGTGGCAAATAGGTTTGCATATTATCACTGTATGTTGTTAACGCTTTTTGCTGCATAGCATTAAGATCAACCTGCTGACCATTAATAAATAAATTATTGTTATCATCAATCAATAACTTAGGCTTACCTGCTTCATAAACAGACACATTGCCTTTATCAATATGAATAGGATTAGGCACATCAACAGGACAGCTCTGTGCATATACAGTTCCTGAACTTATTAATAGTAAACCGCCTATTAGCCCTTTTCTCATCACTATGTTCTCTTTATTTATAAAAAAGCAGCTAATTAAAGCTGCTTTTTCAAGTTAATTAGACATTAATTGTTATTATCGACATGAAACGCATTATGGTTAAATAAGGATGACACAATATCAGCAGAAGATGCGCCATCAGCTAAACCTAAGTCATTCTGTGGATTAATATTTTCTAACACTATGTGTTGTGATTTACCGTCAAGGCTACTTACTTCAAGATTAACATTGCCTTTATTGTCTACACCAGCACTCACATGACTTAATAGATCATCCATCTTTAAACTAGCATTTTCATCATCAGTCAGTAAATCATGAATATTGATTTGATCTTTATCTAATTCAAAATCAGTAATGGTATCAGTATTTGCTACAGCAGAAAGTGACGTTTCATGCCATGTAAATACATCATCACCATGTCCACCCGTTAAAATATCATTACCTTGACCTGCAATAAGGTCATCATTACCATCAAAACCAAATAATGACTCACCTTGGTTATCTGCAATCAATGTATTCGCTTGTTGATTACCAAAATTATCGCTCAATTCAAGATTGCCGCTATTAATTAACGCGTCCAATTTATCTTCATTAGACATATTAACGGCATTGTTGCCAAAGAGATCATTATGGCTAACACCATTCAAAATGATGTTTTGCACTACTTGATGTTGATCATCAAAAATCTGAATTTCAGTATTGCCCTGTTGCTCAATAATATTCAACCGATTATTGAGATCATCCAAAGATTGAATATTTTGACTATCGAGTGCATCACCAAGGTTAATCGTATCAATACCGACTTCAAAATCCATTACGGTGTCAGTAGCTGGCGCATTAGCTGTACCAAAATCACTATCCGACCATAGGAAGGTATCTTTAACACCATCACCATGGCCATCAAGATCACCACCCCATAAAATATCATCACCTCGACCTCCAACTAAAATATCAGAGGCTAACCCACCAACCAAAATATCGTTACCATCACCGCCAAACAGTGTAGCTTGTGCTGTGCTATCAATCACCAAGTTAGCTTGATCAGAAGCATTATTTTGACCAATAAGATTATTGGTTGGACTCAGGTCATCTACCGCAATATTAATATTTACAGGTGAAGATAGCGCCTGAGAACCATCTGACTCAGTCGATACCGCCACAACACTAATAGTGTGGGTGCCTTGTTCCAGGTCTTTGATGTAAACATCATTCAGATCTTGAGCTGTAATTTGCCAATCACCATTACCTAAATCAGTACCAATAGTATTGCCTGCTTTGTTAACAACTTGTGCTGAACCTAAGTCACTAATTTTTATCGTTAGTGTTTCAGATGCATCAGCTGACGCTGCAGCAATTAAACCAATCAAAGGCAACATTGTCCCTAATGAACTTTGAATCGCTGCGGTTTGAATATGATCCGAGCTTAAACTTAAGGATGGCATATCCACTTTGGGTGTGACGGTAATATTAACTTTATTGGTCGTCGATAGACTGCCACCAGAACCGGTATTACCACCATCATTGGTTGTAATGGTTAATTCATCATTACCACTGAAATTTTCAGCTGCAGTATAGCTCACGCCACTATCAAGTACCGCATTGATATCTGCCATTGAACCTTTCAGAACCACATTACCGCTGCCATCATCAATAACTTCAACACCATTTCCTGCTGGTAAAGAAATCGATAATGATCCATGATTCACAGCTAAAGTAACTGACATTGCTTTATTGTCGGCAAGCTCATTAAAGTCTGTATCTGTCACTTTAAGCCCATCTACAACCGTCGCAGTATCTTCACTCGCCATGATAGTCGTTGGTACTTCATTAACTGGTGCATCGTTTACCGCTGCAACAGTAATATCAACTGTACTCACATCCGTTAATGTACCACCACTGCCAACATTGCCGTTATCCGACGTTGTCATTGTTAGCTGATCGCTACCATTAAAGTTTTCATCACCACTATATTCAATACCACTGTTTAACAAGGTATTAATCTTATCAATATCACCACTTATCACGAGTTTGCCATCACCATTATCAGTAATTGTTAACCCTTGAGTATCTGCAGCAATGATTGACAACTGCCCATGCTCGACATTGAGTTCAACCGTCATCTGACCTGAAGTGCCACTCTCTTTAGCATCTACATCGGCAATGCTTAATCCAGTAATAATATGGCTACTATCTTCATTTACATCAAATGGTGCAGGTACGGTATTTATTGGTGCATCGTTAACAGGTGTTACTGTGATATCAACAGTACTCACATCCGTTAATGTACCGCCGCTACCCACGTTACCGTTATCCGACGTTGTCATGGTTAACTGATCGCTACCATTGAAATTTTCATCGCCAGTGTATTTAATACCGCCATCCAACAAGGTATTAATCTTATCAATATCACCACTTATCACGAGTTTACCATCACCATTATCAGTAATTGTTAACCCTTGAGTATCTGCAGCAATGATTGATAACTGCCCATGCTCGACATTGAGTTCAACCGTCATCTGACCTGAAGTGCCACTCTCTTTAGCATCTACATCGGCAATGCTTAATCCAGTAATAATATGACTACTATCTTCATTTACATCAAATGGTGCAGGTACGGTATTTATTGGTGCATCGTTAACAGGTGTTACTGTGATATCAATACTATCGGTATCTGTTAATGCACCACCTGCGCCTGAATTACCATTATCGTTAGTCGTCATGGTAAGACTATCAGTGCCATTAAAATCTTTGTCACCAGTATAGTTAATGCCTTGATCTAGTAGCTGGTTAATTAAAGTTAAATCACCATTAATAACCAACTTACCGTCGCCATTATCAGTAATCGTTAGGCCAGATGTATCTGCACCTGCAGCAATAGCAAGTTGCCCATGCTCAACACTTAACGTAACGGTCATGTCCATAATGGCACCATGATCATTACTATCAACATCAGTAATTTGAAGGTCTTTAATGACTAAAGTTGCATCTTCATCAACTGTTAATGGTTCTGATGGCAGATGGTTTACTGGTGCATCATTATCTGGCGTAACTTCTACATGAATAATTTTATCAACAGCAACACTATCCGTTCCGACAACACCATTATCCACCGCACGGATATCTAGATTCAGATCGCCATTCCAAATATTGCCATCAATAACAGTTTGATTATTGGCGTCGCCTGGATTGAAAATTAAGGTATCAAGATCAGATCCCGTTACTTTAATAATCCATGAGCCATCTGGTTGCTTTTCAGCACTACCAGCAACACCATCAGGAAGAGTAAATGAACTTGAATCTGGCACATTAGTAATAGTGATTTGTAATGATTCGGCACCATTTTCATGTACATTTGCCTCTGGATTATTAATTGTTTTTTGATCGTCGTAAGCTTTAATGCCCAAATCAAGCGTAATTGGACTATTTTCGTCACCGCTTGCATTTGGATCAACATCAGTATCCACTTTATCGGCGACTGGATTAACCTCAATTGTGATCGTTTCACGATTTTCCGCGGGTTTATCTAATGAAGCCTCTTGTGAATAGACCACAATATCAATATCAACTTTACCACTGAAATCATGTGGTGGTCGTACTTTAATATCACTTAAATCAAAACTTTCACCTGATGCTGTAATTGTCCATACACCACCACCATTATTTACGGCACCTTCAATAATGAAGCCATCAGGCACATTTTCTAATTTCATCGAAACAATATGCTCTGATCCATCGACATCTTCTAAAGAACCACTAATTCCTGCAAGTGGAATAGCGGTATCTTCATCACCAACAATCGGTGTATCAATACCCTGCCATTTAATTTCATCATTCACAGCAATAACGTCAAAACTGACCGTACTATCAAATGATTTCGTATCAGTTACTGTTGCACCGGTTGTTTGATCATAAATAGCCGTATCAATTACAGTCGTACTAACATTAATATCAACTTTACCGCTAAAATCTAATGCTGGCTTAAAATGAATATTATCAAGCTGACTTTGATCTACCGTAATTGATGTGCCCAACACGTTACCATCAGCATCAATAAACACGCCATCACTAGTATTTGCTAATGTCAGTGTTACTGACTGTATCGTTTCTTTACCGTCAGTTTCAGATGTATCGGTATCTTTTAAACTCATCGAAAGATCGAGTTTAATATCGCCATCTTCGTAAGCAATATTATCGTATACCTGCTCTTGCTTATCATCTGATGTCGAGATCGGCTGCTTATCGGCGTTTAAGCCATCAGTTTCTACAACTGTAATTGCTACATCTTTAGGACCATCAACTTGTGGTGCAACTTGCACAGCAATAGTGTCATTCTTGGTTATGTAATCGCCACTATCGGTATCTGTTGTGACATATTTAACATTAAACTTAAAATCACCAGCATAGTCTGTTGGTAAATTTAATTTGATACTTGATAAATCAACTGAACCATCAGCACCTACCGCTACTTTTAATACATACTCACCAGTAACATGGTTAAATTCAGCGCCAGAAATTGATGCCCCCGCAGGTAAATCATTAGCATTAATCACTAATGTAAATTCATCATGTACCTGATCACCATCTGCCGTGCTCACCTTAACGATGTGATCCATCATTTGCTGGCCGAGGTCGATAGAATGATCTTCATCACCCGTTACGATATAGTTTTCATCAACAATAATATCCGCTGCTTTTTCATCATGATTTTCAGTATTAGCACTAAAATCAAGTGTGATTGTACCTTTCTCGTCAACTTTACTACTGACATCACCGTCATCACTCATATCTTGAACAAGCGCATTGATATTCAAGACTAATTTATCGTTATAACCTTCTGGTGCAATAATTTTCAACCCACTTAAAGCTGATTGCGGCACAGTCCAGCTACCATCACCATTATTAATACCACCAATGATCACAAATCCTTCAGGAATAGGATCTAATACGATTTGAGTGATCACTTCAGAACTTGAAGTATCATTATTTTCCCACGCAATCTTACCGTCAGAATCCGCATCGTCTGATAAATCAATAACACCATTTGTACCAGACGCAATTGTTGTAACAAATGTACCATTGTCATCAACAGCAATATTACCATCAGGCTCAACAACTGCTTTTATATCAATATCTAACGTACCAGTAACTTGTTTTGTCACCGTTTCTTTATCGCCATCAACATCAGTTTGAGATACGGTAACCATCGAGGTTAATTGAATATCTTGATCTGAATTATGAGGTGCAGTTACCGTAAGCTTACCGCCATCCAGTAATGTTTGTAATTGTTGCGGCGTAAGTTCAACATTACCTGTTCCACCATTCGCTAATAGTGTTCCTTCAATAAATAGTTGATAACCAGCAGGTAAACCACTTAAAACTAACCCTGTAATATGCTCTTGAGTATCAGAAAGAGAAGGCTGCCAGTTAACGTTTGTTGCTTCATCTTCTAGCCCTTTAGATACAGTTGTATAATCAGCAGCATCAATTTCAGGGGTGATATGAATAACCAATTCACTGTTAAACTCAGCACTCGCACCATCATTTTCAGTCACAACAGTACGGACATCTAAGCTGATATCTTCAGTACTGTTCTGTGGTGGCTTAATCACAATATTCGTTAAAGAATCGAGGTTTACTTGATAAATTGGCTGGCCGTTAATATCCTCTCCAGCATAAACCAATGTCTGTAGATTACCCTCAGCATCAAAAATTTCAGTCCCTTCTGGAATGCCTGAAATAATTACACTAAGCGTTTCAGATCCATCGGTATTACCATCAGCATTAGTATGCTCACCAGAAACGACTTTAAAATCAAATTTAGCTTCGCCATCTTCTTTAATTGTAGTTTGTAAACCATCGCGACCATCATCCAATGGCGTCCAGTCTGGGTTTTCAGATACAATTTCAGGCTGATCAACCACCCCAGTCAACGCAACATCAATTGTTTGAGGGCCAATCACTTTTTCACTGGTTTCGGTTGTTATATTGCCATTTTCATCTGTGACTTGTGCGACATCACGTACAACGCCATTAACAGTAATACTGAAATCAACATTACTATCTAACGGTGGCTGAAGTGATAAGCCAGTCAAATCTTGATATGCAATTTCATATACCCCATCAGCATTTGGCGTCAATAGCTGATCGTTAACATACAGCACAGCGCCTTCAGGTAAAGCTGATATCTGTAAGAATAAATGCTCAGAATTATCAGTATTATCGTCAAGTGAGACCAAACTAATATGGCTTGATAAGTCAATCCGTTGATCTTCATTTGCTTCTACTCGCGTTACTTTAAGCACACCATCATCAGCATCAGGATTAACATTAATAATAACTGTTTTCTCAGCCGAATCAGCAAATTGGTGCCCATCAACAAAGTTACTCTTTTCTTTACTTTGCGCTTGAATAGTTAACTTAATATCACCACTAAAATTATCGACTGGATTTACTTCAACCGCAGCCATCTGATTTACAGTTACTTTATAGATACCAGAGCCTGGTGAAGTCTCTGTTAATAACTGTCCTCCTATTTCTAAGGTACACTTATCTTGATATTCAACAGGGACGGTAATGAAATAAAATAGCTTTTCTGAACCATCCGTGTCTTGTAAATCAGCCACAACATCAAGCAGAACGTTATTCTGATCTTCAGTGGTTACATAATGATCAACCGAACTTGCATTCCAAACAGGTGTATCAGCAATCCCTTGAACGTTAATAGAAAACTCACCATTCATTACCGGATGATTGCCACCATCAGTAGTATTAATTTGTGCTGTTACATCAAATTTTATTCCAGCGGCAGAAGTTGAATAGTCGGCATCAGGAACAAAAGTTACACCTTGTAAGGTAAACTTCACATCTGGTGGGTTGGTATCATCAACCGTAAAGGCATTAGGTGGTAAGGTAACGCTACCATCACTATTAACAGTAAGTGGTTGTCCGTTATACATAAACACACCATGTGCTTGTGCTTGCGGTTGAATAGTTACCGTACCAACATGTTCACCACGATCGTTATCTCCACCATCAATGGTCATATTGATTGCAATACCACTCCGGCTTGGATCAACATTATCGGTTGGATCTGTAGAGTGACGCCCATCGTCTTCTTCACCGATGCTGTTCTCAGTATGAAGAATAGTATCTTGATCTGATAATTCGATAGTGATGGTACCTTGAGCTGTATCACCATCCCCATCTGTCACTTCAAAGCCAATTTGTTTAATAATTTCTTCTTGGCTATGAGTAAGATCAGCACTTGATCTAAAGATTGTTTGACCATCTGGCTTTATGAATAACTGGCCTAGTAATTGATTACCATCATAAACATCAAATTCATGGTATCCGTCATGACTCAAGTTATCATCGCTCAACGCAATTTTGTCACCATTAATAGTGACAGAAGTAACTTGGGCTCCATCTGCGCCAGTTTGATCAATAACATAACCATAATTGGTATCACTGATATGATCTGCCGTACTTTCTACTGCAATTAAAACTACATTTTCAACAGTCGGAATATCATCTTTAATTGTGACATCAATATTAACACTCGCGCTCAGGTCACCATCGTTATCAATAACATAAACAGGTATTTCAATGGTTAATTGATCTTCACCTTGGGTTGGGTGATCGATGGTGCCATGCAACTGGAATATATAACGGCCTGTTGGTAGCAAGTAATAAGTAAACACAACATTACCATTAGCAATACCTTGATAAGTACCTTCACTTGATTGTGATAACGTTATCTTATTTCCATTTGAGGTTATGTCATTTTGTTGATTAAAAGAATCAACATCAACTTTATAAGTTGAAATATGGTCACTGCCTGAATCAACAACAATATCGCCAAAAGCAGACTCACCATCACCCGAAGGGGTCGAACCAGAAGCTAAATCACTTTCCTCAACCGTTAAAGCAGGTGCGGCGGTGATCACTGGGCCAGCGCCATCTTCAATAGTAATTTGAGCATTAACATCATGAGTAAGTAGGTCACCATCAGTATCTTTAACTTGAACTGGAACATCGATAACGATCTTATCACCATCAACATTTACCCACCCACCATTATCACTACCATTATGATCAAGCGGAGAATGTTGAGTAATAGATACCTTAATATCAGCATCATGACCGTTTGCAGCTTGTATCGCAGTCACTGTAACGGTAAGCACAATTTGGCCATTAGCAGTACCCGTTAAAACACCGCTAGCATGATCATAAACAAAGCTTACTGGCGCACCATCTGCCGTTAGCTCTGACTGTAGTTCATTAATCAATGATGTAAGTTTACTGTTATCTATGGTTGCTGTTGTTGGATCAAGTCGGTCAACCCCTGCCGTTACTACAATATCAACATCACCTGAAACTGGGTACCCTTGCTGATCAGCAGTTGGCGTTAAATCACCTTCAGTAATAGTAATTGAGCCAGTCTCACCACCTGTAGCATTTTCACCATCATGAATATTGATCGTGATTTGGCCTGGCTTACTAACATCACCATCATGATCTTGCGCATAAACGTCTAGCTTGATGATTTCATTGTCAGCAACCGCGTCATCAACTTGATCTATCGGTTGTTGTTGGGTAACCGTATAGTGACCGTCAATATCAATACTCACTTCCATCACAATCTGAGACGGATCACTTTGCAGTACAACAATCACACTTGTACCGTCAGCACTTACATGATAAATCGTGGCATGACCATTACTAGTTAAACCATTTAATGATACTTGTTCACTTCCAAAATAAACTTTTTCTATTTGGTCGCTTCCAGTATCAACATTAATTGAGCCAGAGCCTGTTGCCTGACCTGATGTACCTTCATCTAAGGTTGCTGAAGTATCTTGTCCAAATGACGGTTTTTGACCATCTTTAATTGTAATGTTTACATCAACAGGTTTTTCTAACGCATCGCCATCAGTATCCTGCATTTGAACAGGCACATTAATAGTAATCTTACCGCCTCTAACATCAACAAATGTACCGTTCGCGTGTAAGTGATCTAACGGTAATGATTGTTGAATGGTCATATCAACACTGACATCACCATTTGCTAATGATGATGGTGTCATCGTAATCAATACCGCCTCATGCCCACCTGTTGCGGTTACACCCGTTATGGTAATGACACCATTAGCTCCAATCTCAACATTAAAACTTAACGTTTCACCATCTGATGTAAGGCCATTTAATTCGGTTAGCAATGTCAACTTAACACTATCTGTGATTGTCAATGAATTAGCGACTAAGGCATCATCAGTTGCATCAACAGTGAATTGTCCGGAGCCAACAACAGGGTAACCTTTACCTGGGCGAGGATTTTCTAAATCTCCTTCGGTAATAGTAATATTGGCTTGAACGCCTTCGCCTGTAGGATTTAGACCATCCTTAATATGAATCTCTAATTGACCCGTATTGCTAATATCACCATCATCATCAGTTGCAACAACACTAAGCTCAATATTGACACTGTCACCTGCTGCATTATTTTGTTCAATAGGTTGATGTTGTTCAACGATATAATGACCATCATTACCAATAGTAATAGTCAGTACCGCTTCACCATCATTAGTACCACCGTCAATGACGACATGAATTTCGTTACCATCAACAACATAACGAGTGGCCTGATTATTCGATAGAATGCCATCTAGTGATGGTTGAGATATCTGAAAATCAATATGGGCGATATTATCAGAGCCAACATCAAGCGCTATTTTACCATTGGCTGTTGTCCCTGTTTCGGTTTCGACAATGGTGGTGCCGCTATCGGTACCAAATTCTGGGTTAGCACCATCCTTGATAGTGATATCAACATTGGCAGGCTTTTGTAGCCAGTCACCATCAGTGTCTTGCGCCTGAATCGGCACATCAATGGTGATCTGATCGTTAATGCTATCGACTAAACCATCCACACCACTGTCGGTGTGATTTAATGGTTTTTCTTGAGTGATAGTCACTTTCACATCGATATCGTGACCATTCGCCGCTTGTACCGCGTCCAATGACACCGTTACAACCGGCTCACCTGCCGCCGTGCTACCGATTAATACGCCAGTTGCAGCATCATAATGGAAACTGATCGCTTCATGATTGCCCGTGGTTAATTCAGATGACAGCTCATCTATTAACGTGGTTAATTGTTTTGGATCGATAGTGACCTTGGTGGGATCTAAACGGTCAGCTCCGGCTTCAATGACTAGTGTTGTAGAGCCTGAAACAGGATAACCTTGCTCACCCGTTTGAGGGGTTAAATCACCTTCAGTAATGGTGATTTCACCGTGCTCATTACCCCCCGCGTCAGCGCCATCAGTAATATCAATCACCACTTGACCGTTG